>BJFP01000521.1 GCA_014189875.1 Verrucomicrobiota bacterium
CAGTCCCGCGATCAGCGCTGCCGCCGCGATATCGCACTGCGCGGCCACGGTCTCGGTCATGCTCCCCGCCGGCACGGTCTCGTTCCTGGTCCCCGCCGGTTGTAACTTCGGGGCAAATTTGGCGAGCACCCCGCTTTCGAACTTTTCCGAGTGCAGACCTTGCCGCTTGGAAAGCGACTCGACCGCCTCGAGATGGCGGAGCAGCAGTTCCCGCTCGGGCCCTGCGATCTCCGACTGCAGACGGCGCACGCCCCCCGTCACGAAATCCAGCAGGTTCTTGCGTTCAGCAAAGTCGTTCTGCTTTGCGCCCAAGCGACCAAACAGCGTCTGATACGCCAACTCCGGCCGACAAATGGCACCGATCGGCTGGCCTTTTCCCCACGCCGACATGGTATATGACGTATTTTCACCGCCAATCCCAAGGGCAACCAGCGGGAAAACCGACGGCAACGCCAACCCGAGCGCCGCATCGATCGATTGGGTTTGGGGCTTGGCTTTGTTGCCACTCGAACCCGAAAGGGCCGTAAAGAAGCCCCCATGATCGACACCTCGAATCGACCATAATCCGTGCAGGATCGTCATCCGGTCCTGGAAGGGCGCGAACGGCTCGAGGTCGTATGGCAGCTTCAGACCCTTGAGGGGAATCTGCCTGTTTGTCGTGCCCGACAGCGGAATCCCTTCCGGCAGCGCGCCCGATTCATGGAAGCCATTGTCAAACGTGAAGAATATCACCCGCTTCGGCGCTGCGACTTTGCCGTCCGCAGCCGCGGCCACTTTCTCCAGCAGCGGGGCGAGCAGGAGCCCTCCGGTGCCGAGTGAGACGCCCTTGAGGAATGAGCGACGGTCATTGAGGTATTCGAATGGGTTCATGATTTGGAGTTCGATTTATTCGTGGGTCAGTGGGAAATCGTGGATGGTGCAGGGAAGTTAAATGGAAAAGGGATCACTTCAAGCCCCTCTTCGACGTGAGGGAGAGAGGCACGCGAGCCCGCCAGATGCCGAGTGATGCGATACGCGAGCGGGTCGCTTTGCAGGGAAGATTCCCAGCCACGGCGGAAGCGAAGGAGGTCATGACAGGAAAAACTGGAGAGGGGGGGCTGATGACCGCCGGGGCTTTTCTTTACCAATAACCGGCGGGGAGCGTCACGCGATTGCCTTGAGGCCAATCTCCGCAGCCTCGCGGACGTACCGTTCGTTGTCGGCTTTCCGGGTCGTTCTTAGCTGTTCGTAGATTTGCCTGGCCTCCGGCTTCTTTCCGGCGGCAGCCAGTTTCTCGGCCAGTACCAGGCAGGACTTCGTGAGCTGGATCCGCTGCCACCCTTTGGCCGCTTCAGCCGCCGCGAGCAATGGTTTGGCCGCCGTCGGCAGACCCGCCTTCGATAATCCGGCGGCCGCGGCGAGACGGACTTCTTCATCGGGGTCGCTAAGCGCCGCGGTAAAGGTCGCCTCCGATTTGGCGTCCGCCAGCTTCGCCAGGGCGTCGATGACATTGAGCCGGATCTTCCCGGTGGCCGCGGCGACCGCCACACGCAGCGGTGCCGCCGCCCGCTCGCCGCCGATAGCCACTAGGGCCATCGCGGCGGCGTCGGTCGCACCCTCGTCCAAGACCGCCTTGCCGAGCGCGGCACAGGCCTCGTCGCGGCCAGCCCATTGCAATTCCTGGCAGAGGTAACTGCGGTTATAAGCGCTCAGCTTTTCGTTGCCCAGTTGCGAGGCCAGCGCCTCGCAGGTCTCACGCCGCATCTTCTCGTCGCGGATCACCAGCGGATGGTTGACCACACAATGCAGGGCGAAGTGCGGCTTGCAGTCCGCCTTGCTGCCCGGTTCCGCGAGCATTTCGATCAGGCCGAGGAC
Organism: Verrucomicrobiota bacterium; assembly: GCA_014189875.1. GTDB lineage: Bacteria > Verrucomicrobiota > Verrucomicrobiia > Chthoniobacterales > Chthoniobacteraceae > SXWH01. The sequence continues at coordinate 1,855 of BJFP01000521.1, forward strand.
GTTTTCTTTTCCCCCGGCGGCAATTGCGGCCACCGTCTTTTCGATCGCCTCTTTGATCTCGTCCTTGCCGATTCGATCTTCTTTTTTCTGCATGGTTGAATTCGGCATCTGCTCGACGAGCGATTTCAACTGTTCGGTAATGGCCATGGTGAATGTGTCCTGTTTTGTTTCTTGTCGGGTGGTAAGCGTGAATTGCTGATTACAGCCTCCAGGGAGCGCGCATCGGCTGGTTGACCAGGCGGTTGGCTTCCTCGTCGCCGATGATCTGCTCGGTGACAGGGTCCATGCGCACGGTTCGTCCGCAGCGAAACGCCACGTTGGCCATGTGGAAGATCATGGTCACCTTGTGTGCCCGCTCGGCGTGGCCTCCCGCCCGCTGGCGGGTGCGGATTGCTTGCAGAAAGCCGGGCTCGCCTCCCGGGGCGTCCGGCAGGGAGTCGAGTTGCTTGAGCTGTTCGGGACTGAGAAGACCCAGCAGATACTTTTCATCGTTATTCGAGGGATTCGCCGGCTTCTCGTAAGGCTTCCCCCATTCCGTGCTTTCAAGAACCATCTTGAAACCATCCGCAAATTTTATTTCGCACCAGCCCCACATGCCTGCCGCCTCGGGATGCTGCGGTGGCGCATACGGAATGGCCTCCACCGGGCAGGAAAGGTCTCGTCCCAATCCACAGGCGGGGCCCCATAAATGATGCGTTGCCATGTCCCCCAAGCCACCACCGTCGTAATCCCAATAGCCGCGATGCGAGCCCCCG
>BJFP01000522.1 GCA_014189875.1 Verrucomicrobiota bacterium
CCAAGCGGCTGAAGGATCTCGAGAAGGAGAATAGCCGACTGAAGCGGCTGTTGGCCGATGCCGAACTCGACAAGGCGATTCTTCGGGAGGCCGCCCTGGGAAACTTCTGAGCCCGGCGAAGCGGCAACGCGCAGTTGAGCAGACAAGAGCTGCTCTTGGGCGTGATCGCTTGAGTGAACGTCGGGCATGCAAGGTGTTGGGTCAGCATCGGAACACGCAGCGACGGACGCGGCATGTACCGGATGATGAGCCCCGTCTGGTGATACAGATCGTATGGCTGGCCTGTGAGTATGGCCGCTACGGATATCGCAGAATTACGGCACTTTTACATTGGGAGGGATGGCGAGTGAACCATAAGCGTGTTGAGCGGATCTGGCGTGAGGAGGGATTAAAAGTGCCTAAAAAGCAGCCGAAACGAAGGAGGCTTTGGTTAAACGACGGTTCGTGCGTTCGGCTACGTTCGAATCGTCGTAACCACGTATGGAGTTACGACTTTGTGGCCGATCGTACCTCCGATGGAAGGCCTATTCGGATGCTGACGATCGTGGATGAGTTCACTCGGGAGTGCCTAGCGATCGACGTTGCCAAGAAGCTGACGAGCGAGGATGTGCTCGAGCGGCTGAGCGACCTGTTCGTCTGCAAGGGTGTGCCGGATCATATCCGCAGCGACAACGGGAGCGAGTTCACGGCCAAGAGTGTGAGGGAGTGGCTAGGGCGTGTTGGAGTGAAGACGTTGTATATCGAGCCTGGTTCACCTTGGGAGAATGGCTACATCGAGAGCTTCAATGGAAAGCTTCGAGACGAGCTGCTGGAACGGGAAGCGTTTGACACGCTGCTCGAGGCCAAGGTACTCATCGAAAGGTGGCGGCAGCACTACAACACGATCCGACCGCACAGTGCCTTGGGATACCGGCCCCCGGCCCCAGAGGCGTGGCAGCCCCGTGCGTTCGCTTCGGCTACGCCTCAGCAAACGCACGGGGCTGGTCTATTGGAGGGCAAAATCCTAACTTAAGAACTGGCGTCATTCATGGGGGCAGGTCACCATCGTTTAACATTGTGAGTCGCGGAGTGGGCGGTCTTGCTGTCGGTTTGAATGCCTGATCCAAAGCAGCGTCGTCGACAGAGTTTTCTTGGGCCGTTTGAACTCGACGCCGCGGCCGCCGCCGACATGCTCGCCTGGGAGAACAGCGGGTTTTCAGTCGACGCCAGTGTCCGGATCACACTCATCGACCGCGATGTGCCCGGCTATTTCCAGAGTCTTGAGCATCTTCTCCGATACTGCGCCCGGCCGCCCTTTGCATTGGAGCGACTGTCCGTGATCCGCGGCCCAGCCGGCCGGATTGCCGGCGTCCGCTACGTGCTGCCGCGGCACAAAGCCGCCACCTGGGTCGGGCCCGGCCGCGGCCGCAAGTCCACGCGGCCGGGGGCCAATGGCGTCGTCGAGCTCACGCCGTTTGAGTTTTTGGACAGGCTCGCCGATCTCGTCCCGCCGCCGCGGAAGCACCGGCATCGCTACCACGGAGTATTCGCGCCGAACCACAAGCTGCGAAAAGCCGTCACGGCGCTGGCCATCGGGAACATTGGCAAGCCACGGGAGGCCGCGAACGGCGGGCATGGGAACGAAGGTCGCGACACTGGAGGCTGTTGTGACGCGCATCAAAAGCCCCGCTCGCACGACACGTCGCGGATTGCGTGGGCCAAGCTCATGGCGCGGGTGGGGGAGGAGTTTCCGCTCGAGTGCCCAGCGTGCGGCGGCGACATCCGGCTGATTGCGTTCATCACGGAGCCGGGGCCGATCCGGAAGATCCTCACGCACTTGGGCGAACCGCTCGAACCGCCGCCGATCTCTCCCGCTCGAGGCCCACCCACCGACTGGCACGAACTTGTCCAGGTGCATGACGATGGCGATGTCTTTCAGGCGTCAACTGACGAGCTGCCCGCGATCGACATTCACAGCCTCTGAGTCCTGCCCGACGCGGGGTCACCACGAAGCCGCTAGGTGGCCCGACTCGGAGAGACTCTGCGCCGACGGCAAGAAAAACGCCACTTCAGGGGGGAACGCGGGCGATCCGGGAGCCGTTTTCTGGGCCGGGGTAAGACCGGGAGGTGGGAGCAACCGGCTCACGAGTCGCTCATCCGTCGGGCAACGCTTGTGGAAGTGCCATTGACCGGGCTATCCTTGGCCGTCCACGATCTGGGTAAGAAAGCCAATTCCCGCATCCTCGCTAAGGCAGCCAGTGCCTACGAGAATTCGGCTGTAAGACGCCTTGGCTACCTCTTGGAGCGGTTTGGGCATATCCGTCAGGCCGACGCACTGCGGCCCTTTGCTGACAAAGCGAAGTCCTTCAAGGCCCTCGATCCGGCATCCAAACCCATTGTTGCCGAGTTGAAGATGCTGGAGGAGAAAAGTCCGGTCTGGAAGCTCGTCATCAACGTGCCTGTGGAGATAGACCTTTGATACCCATCGCTCACTTGCGGGAATGGACCGCGTATGCTCCCTGGCCCGATCTCAGGCAAGTGGAACAGGACCTCATTATCAGCCGTGCGCTATGCGACCTGTTCAACAGCGAGCAACTGCAAGGCAAGATCGCGTTTCGTGGTG
>BJFP01000523.1 GCA_014189875.1 Verrucomicrobiota bacterium
TCGGGCTACGCCCTCCCTGCGCCGCCGCAGGCGGGGCCGGAAGGGATTCGTGTGATGTGTGGATGTTGGTATTGGGCACAGGGTTCATGGTGTTTGGGTTGCCCTATCCCGTGTCCAAAGAATTCGGTGGCGGCATAGTGTATGATGATCCGGAGTGCCGCTCATGGGTGTGATCAAGTGTGGTGCAGAAGCGTCGGCGGCGAGAGGTGGACGCGATCCAACGCCAACGGCTTGCGTGCGCCGCCCGTCGCCGTTGCTTCTGCACTTCTTTCATTCACGACGATTTTTTTACGGATTTGGAGAAAGTGTTTGCCGAGAACGCTCGACGTTGCTTTGCTCCGCGCCCTCTTAAACCAAAATCTCCTAATCAGCACACCTACGCATGGGATCCATCAAGAAGCGCCGTAAGTCGAAAATCAACCGTCACAAACGCAAGAAGCGGATGAAGCTCAACCGCCACAAGAAGCGTTTGCGCTACAAGAGCTAGGCGCTAGGATCGCGTCATGAGCTGGAGCCGGATTTCCACAAGCCGCCGATGGCGGCGCGGGATTTCCGGGTTGCTGGCGGTGCTGATCGCCACGGCGACCGGGGCGGCTTTCGCTGCTCCGAAGTCGGGAAAAAAAGCGACGCCCACTCCGGCACCCGCGGCAAAGCCTTTGCCGTCGGCCAAGCCCGTGCCTGCGGTGAAACCGCAGGCATCGGACGATCTGTACGAAGGCCCTGCTGTGGCCGCGAAGCCTGCTGCACCGAGGCCTGCGATCCCGGCCGCAGAGGGCGTGCTGGTCGCGCCATTTTCCCAGGCACCGAAATACGCGGATGCGTGGCCTTCCGAGCGGCGGAAGTCCGAGCCCGATCTGCAACTGACGCGCGAGGCGGAGAATCGCGCGTTGGCGGTCGCGGCATTTGCCGAGGGACAGATGGCGGACGAGAAAGGCGACCCGGACAAGGCGATTGATGCTTGGAAACGGGCGACGGAACTCGACCCGGCGAATGCGAGCCTCGCAGTGAAGGTGGCGGCGGAACTCGCGAAGCGGAATGAGCCGGCTGAGGCAATCCGCGTGCTGAAGGATTCCATCGCCGCCGCGCCGAAGGAGCCGGACACGTACATCTATCTCGCGCAGGTGTACGCGAAGCACCTGAACAAGCCGGAACTCGGAATGCAGATGGCGCAGAAGGCGATGGCTGCCGCGCCGGAGAATTTCGCCGCGTGGGCCGCGGTGTTTGAGCTGCACCAGCAACTCGGCGAGGGGCAGAAGGCGGGCGAGCTGATTCAGAAGGGGCTGAAGAGCACGTCGAAAGATCCGGCATTCTGGCTCGGCTTCGGGAGCTATTTGAGGAAAGTTTTTCTGAAAGAAGACGGCACCTCGACGCCGGAGGACTTGCAGCACATGGAGGCGGTTTTCCGCAAGGCGGTGGAGCTGAAGCCGAAGGATGCGTCAGTGCTCGCGCAGGCGGGAGATTTTGCCGTGCTCACGCACAAGGGCAAGGAGGCGCTGGAATTTTACGAGCGCGCGGTGAAGCTGAACGAGGCTCCGCGCGACGAGGCGACGAAGAACCTGCGCGAAAAATACATCCGCGCGCTGGCTGCGAACGATCGCGGCGCGGAGGCGATTCCGCTGCTGGAGCAGTTCGCTCGCGACCCGAACCAGTCGTTGCGGCAGGATCTCTTCGAGCTGCTCGGCGAACTGTATGAGCAGGCCGGGAAGGCGGAGAAGGCGATCGAGCATTACAAGCGCTCGCTGGTGCTCGATGCCGGCGAGCCGCGGAACCATTTCAACCTCGCCAACATGCAGCTCCGCGCGAAGAAGCAGGCGGACGCGGTGGAGACGATGGAGAAGGCGCGCAAGAAATTTCCCGACCGTCCGGACGTGACGCTCGGCCTCGCGCTCGCGCTCAGTTCGGCGAAGCGGCACGAGGCGGCGATGCGGATGTTTGCGAGCGTGGCCGAGGAGACGAAGGGACAGACCGACATGAGCCTCGACGCGGATTTCTATTTCAAATGGGGCGCGGCGGCCGAACAGGCGGGCCGGATCGAGAAGGCCGCGGAGCTTTTGCAGAAGAGCATCTCGATAAATCCCGAGGCGCCCGAGGCCTACAATTACCTCGGCTACATGTGGGTGGACCGAGGGCAGAATGTCGAGGAGGCTGGGCAGCTCATCCGCAAGGCGCTGGAGATGAAGCCGGACAACGGCGCGTATCTCGACTCGATGGGGTGGTATTATTTCAAGGCGGGGAAATTCGAGGAGGCGAAGAAGGAGCTGCTCTCAGCGGTGAAGCAGATGCCGGAGGAGGATGCGACCGTCTTCGATCATCTCGGCGACGTGTGCGAGCAGCTCGGGAACAACGCGGACGCGATCGGATACTGGGAGCGCGCGCTGAAGCTGAAGCCCGAGGACGCGGAGAAGATCGCGAAGAAGCTCGAGGCGGCGAAGCAGCGGCAGGGCGGGGGGAAGTAGGCGCGGGGGGCGCGTGCAAGGAGCGGCGGTTTGCAACCGCCGGGCGGGTGGTGGGAGCCCGGGGGGGGGGAGGGGAAATGCGGACGACCCTTCCAAATTTCGGAGATTGCGGGACGCGTGACACCTCGCCCGGCGGGT
>BJFP01000524.1 GCA_014189875.1 Verrucomicrobiota bacterium
TGGAGCAGCGGCCTCCCGATGGGGAGCGACCGCGAGGTGGACAAGCTGGCGCGGGAGCGCGGCATCCTCGATGCACAGCGGGCCTTCATGGGTTCCCCGGAGTCACACGGGATCTCCGCCGGGAAACGGGAGGCGATGATGCTCCAGATTGCGGAGCGTGGCAATGAGCTGGAGGCGAAGGGGCCCGGCGCGCAGGCGCACGACACCGTGATGCGCGGCGTGCGCACGGGGAACAATGCGATCGGCGGGTTTGGCGCGGGGCTGAACCAGACGGATCGGCTCATGGACAGCATCCGGGGCATCCAGGGGATGGTGCCGGACATCACGGCGCAGAAGGCGCGCGGCGGGGACGATGCCCTGCTGGCCTCGGGCCGTGCGCTCACGCTGAATGCCGCACTGACCCACGACATCGAGGCGCTGGACACGCGCAGGGCGGCGCTGGCGAAGGAAATCGCGCAGGCGAAGATGGATGAAAACAAGCACGCGGCGGAGGGGCTCGCCTTTGCCTCGCGCTCGGACCAGCTCACGGCGGCGATCTTCCAGAAGCGCCAGCAGACGAAGGGGCAGATGACTGCTGCGCAGTCGTTCATGTACAGCCCGGAGGCATTGCGCGCCGCCAAGCTCGCGCCTGGCGTGCTTCCATTCGGCAACGTCGCGGACTTGGAGCGCGAGAAAGCGCGCATCCCCGCGGCGATCGAAGACGCCAAGGCCCGCGCCGCCGCAATCCGCCCCGCGCTCGAAGCCGCGGGGAATCTCCCGCCGATCCAGTTTCCTGCGGTGAATGTGAACGTGGACGCCGCCGCGCAGGTGGGGGAATTCCTCAATGCCACGCGGCAGCTTGTGCTCAACAGCGTGGGCGCGCAATTCGCCGTTCTGACCTCGCAGGTGAACGCGATGGCCGCCATCTTCGGGGGCGTCTCGGTGCAGAGCGCGGGCTCGGATGTGATCATCGGAGGGAGCTGAAGAATGTGACTGGTGACTGGTGAATAGTGACTGGTTTCCAGCCTGAAAAACCCACCCGAAGAAACACGCGACGCCCTCTCACCAGTCACCAGTCACCAATCACTGCATAGAATCCCCCCGGCAAACCGACCACACCAATGCCTTCCATCCAAAAATACACCCCCTCCGGCGGCACTGCTTACATCTTCAGCAGCACCGGGCGTCCGCATTACTCCACCGGCACGACTTACGAGGCTGCCGGGTCGTCCGGACACGGACTGCCGCGGCGCAAGATCGTGCGGCACCGGCTCGTGCAGTGGTTCAAGGAACCGAGCTTTGCCGACAACATGGCCCGCTACGCGGCGCTGAAGACCGCGCTGGCGAATGCCGAGGGCGTGCTTTACCTCGAGGACGAGGGCGGGAGCGTGCGGGTGAACGCGCGCGTGCGCGTGCTCGCCCACGATCTGCCGGAGCAGTGGGGGCAGCACATGGCGGAGGTGAAGGTGGAATTTGAGGGCATCGAGGAACTGAGCGGCCCGACGCAGACCGGCGCGACCTTCACGCCGGATGCGGGCAGCGCGGTGTCGCTCGGGGATGTGCGCGACTGGATTGAAAAAATCAACACCGTGCGCTTCTCGGAGCATGTGCCGAACCGCCGCGAATCGCGCCTCACCGTGACGGCGCGAGGGAGCATCCGCGCAAACCCTGCGGACTCCATCGCCACGCGGCGGGCGTATCTCCAGGCGCAGGCGGCGCTGCTGCGCGGGCTGAACGCGAAGGACGGCGTGCTGGCGTTTGGATCGGGCTTCTCGGAGCGCGTGCGGGTGGTCGAGAGCACGCCTGCCCTCGGCGATGCGACGGATGAGATCACATGGTCGCTCACGGCCGAGATGCTGAGATTCCCCAGCGGCAGCTTTGTGGAGGCGGACTGGAAGGTGGGGCAGTCCGACGACGACGCCACCAGCGAACGCACGACGCGCGTGGCGGGCACCATCCGCGCGCACGACGAGGCGGCGGCGCTGGCGAAGCGCGATGACATCCTTGCGACGTGGACCGCCGCCGGGCGGCTGCTGAAGGGCAGCGATTGGAATGCGAGCTTGCTGGATGGGGCGGATGGAGCGACGGACACGCGGACGTGGGAGTTTGCGCTGAGCTTCCGGGAAAACACCGGGGTGCGCAGCTACGCGATGAAGGTCTCGACAAAGGAGGACAAGACCAGCGGGCTCATCGTGACCACCTACGCGGGAAGCGTGACGGCCTCCTCGAGCAGTGCCGCGCTCACCAAGGCGCGCGCGCTCGGAAAGGACCAGATGGACATGAAGCTGGCCGAGGAGGAGGACATCTCGAGCATCAGCTACGCGGACAGCGCGGACTATTTCACGCAGGTCACGTTCTCGTACAGCTACGAGTCGCGCGGGGCCGAGCTTCACGCCGAGGTGACGAGCGACGTGCAGCGCGACCGATTCGGGGCGAATGTGCAGACGGTGAGCGGCTGGGCTGTGGGCGCGAATGCCGCCGCCGCGCTCGCCTTTGCGCGCACGTTCAAGGTTGCCGACGTGCTCGTGCAGAGTGAGCGCGAGGGGGACGCCGAGGATTACCACGCGGCCGCGCAGCTCTTCAAGCGCATCACCTTCACCTACGCCTAC
>BJFP01000525.1 GCA_014189875.1 Verrucomicrobiota bacterium
AATAGACCGCGTCGCCGCGCAGCCCGAACCACGCCGCGAACACGAAGAAGACCACGAACTGCAGGCCGAGCGCGAAGAGGTTCGAGATGACGGATGAGACCGGCACGATGAGGCGCGGAAAATACACCTTGCCGAAAAGGTGCGCGTTGGTCGTGAACGTGGCTGCGCCGGTCGTCACATTCTGCGCGAAGTATCCCCACGGCAGCAGCGCGCAGAGGTAGAAGAGCAGGGGAGGAATCCCGTCCGTCGCGATGCCGGCGACCTTGTTGAAGACGATCGTGAAGACGAGTGTGTTCAGGAGCGGCTGCACAATGAACCACAGCGGGCCGAGCACGGTCTGTTTGTACTTCGCGAGAAAATCACGCCGGACGAGCACGAAAAGCAGGTCGCGGTATTCCCAAAATTCGCGCCAGTCCACGCGCAGCCAGCCGGTGCGGGCTTCGATGTGGATCTCGTAGTCCGGCGGCGCGGGCTTCGCGGGTGGGCTGGTTTGCAACTCTGGAATCACCATGGATTATACGTTCCAGTTCCAGCACGCCACCCGCCATCCGTCGCCTTCGCTCGCCACTGCGCCGGCGTAGCCGCGTGCGGGGCGGAGGTTTCGCACGCCGAAGCGATCCGTGCGGGTGTTTGTCCCGAGGCCGCAGCCCTCGGCTTTCACGCAGGCTTCCTTGCGCGTCCAAAGATCGAAAAATTTCTCCACGCGTTCGTGGGGCGGCGCAATGCGGAGGTCCCACACCTCCGCGGGCTCGAAGTAATGTTCGACGATGGGATCGATTTCGATTTCACGCTGCACGCGCTCGATGTCCACGCCGACTTCACGCCCGCGCGTGACGGCGATGAGCGCGAGGTCGCCGGAGTGGCTGAGATTGAAGCGGAGATCGGTGAATGTCTGAACGAGCGACGGCTTGCCCATCGGCCCCGTGCGGAATTCCAGCGATTGCGGATCCGCCGAGAGGTAGAGCCCGAGGACCATCCGCAGCGCGCCGTGTGCCGCGATGAAACGCTCGCGATCGCGGACAAGTGCGAAGCGGCCCGCGCGAAGAAGCTCCTCGCGCGAGAGCACGGCCTCCGTGCCCGAGAGGCGCACGGGATCATCGAGCGTGGCGCGCCAGAGGTGGATTTCCTCTGGTGCCAGAAGTGGGCGGACGGGGCCTGCGGGCCAGTTAAGCGGTGGCTGGAGCATGGTGGAGATTGGACGTGGCGAGGATGAGGAGTTCGCGAAGCTTTGCGGCGGTGATGGCTGCATTTTCACGGATGTAGGAGAGGTGAGTGCCAGGCAGGACATGTACTTCCAACTCGCCGCGATGCACATTTTCCCATCCCAAATTTGGGGTCTGGCCGTGCGAGGTCTCATCGATGAGCAGGGTAATCCGGCCCGTGTAGGCACCGAGCTGGTGGCCCATGAGCATGCGTGGGTATTGCGCCAGCAGCTTGTGTGATTCGAGCGGCGCCGTTTGTTCGCCTGCCGTTTTGGCATTCCAGAAGCGCTTGCGGTTCAAGCGCGTCCACAGATATCGGATTTTTCCACCAAGGGGCAATTTTGCGAGCTGCTGCATGTGTGCCTTGAAAGGCTGCACGATTCGCGCCTGCCAAAAGTCTTTGCGATTTTTTGCGCGATCCCACCTGTGGAGGCGCCGCAGGGCTGCTCGGCTTGGGGGCTCTGTACCGAGCAGCGCGAGCAGTGCGACTTTTTCTCCCATCGCCTCCAGGACCCGCGCGATCTCGTAAGCCGCCACACCGCCCACGCATTCGCCGCCGATGAGGTAAGGCCCGTGCGGCTGGACCGTGCGGATTTCCGCCACGTAATCAGCCACCATCTGGGCCAGCGTGTGGTGTGGTGTGGCGACGCCGTCCGATCCGCGCGCCTTCAGCCCGTAAAACGGCTGATCGGCACCGACATGGCGCGCCAGCACGCCGTAAACGAGGAACTCCAGTTCCGCCCCCCACCCGCCGGGGACGAGGAAGAACGGACGTTGGTCTGGATTGCCCTTCTGGATGGCGAGCAAACTCTGGAACTGCCGGGTGGCTGGTGGGGGTGTGGTCTGGGCGGTGATGTATTCCGCGACGCCGGCGACGGTGGGCGTGCTGAATAGGCGATGGATCGGCAGGTCGGTCTGGAAGGTTTCCCGGATACGGCTGATGAGCTGAATCGCAGCCAGCGAGTGGCCGCCAAGCTCGAAGAAATCGTCGCTGATGCCGATGGGGCGGCGATTCAGCACTTCCTCCCAGAACTCGATGAGCTGGGCTTGCAGCGAGAATTGCGGCGGGACGTAAGCCCGTGTCTGCGCCACTTGGGTCGTGCGTTCAGCGATGACGCGCCGATCGAGCTTGCCGTTCGGAGTGAGGGGCAAGGCATCGAACCAGACAAAGGCGGACGGGATCATGTAGGCCGGCAATCTGCTGGCGAGAAACTCGCGGATCGCCGCACCTTCGGCGCGTTGATTCGAGCGCGGAACCAGACAGCCGATGAGCACGGATTCGTCGTTGCCATGCTTGTTTGCGAGGATGGCGCATTGCAGGACAGCCGGGTGTTGCTGCAGGGCCGCTTCGATTTCACCGGGCTCGATCCGGAAGCCGCGGAGC
>BJFP01000526.1 GCA_014189875.1 Verrucomicrobiota bacterium
GTACTTTCGGAAGCACAAGGCCGCCAACGCCCCATGCCGTGAACAACATGCCGTAATTCATGCCGAAACTTTTCAGGCCCCACAGCTCCTTCGTGAGCGAAGGAAAGAGCGAGAGGTTTGCGCCGTAGTTGAAGCCGATGAGCGTGGCGACGAGGACGATCACATACTTCGCGCCGTCGGTGAATTTCGTGATGAGAATCGCGACGGACATGAGCGCGGTCTGGATGAGCATGAACGTCCAGCGGCGTCCGATTTTGTCCGACAGCAATCCGGCTGCGATGCGGCCGTCGTCATTCCCGATGGCCATGACGGCGACTGCGAAAAACGCGGATTCCTTCATGATTGCATCCTTGAACATGCTCTCCACGCGTAAAGCACACCGAAAGCGAGGTTGATGCCGTCCGGCTTTGGCGCGGCAGGAAAGCAGCCGGCTCCACGGGAAAAGGGACGTTGCATCGCGCATGGCGGGGTTGCAATGTTCCCGCGCCTCATGACCAAACAGCCCCCCTCCGAATGGACGCGGATCGCAAACGATCCTGCATTTCTGGAACTCAAGCGGGCGCGCAGGCGGTTCACGATTCCCGCGACGATCTTCTTTCTCGTGTACTACACGGCGCTGCCGGTGCTCGTCGGATTCTTCCCCGAGATCATGAAAACGCCCGTGCTCGGCAAGGTGAACGCCGCATACATTTTTGCGCTCTCGCAATTCATCATGACGTGGGTGCTCTGCGGCATGTACGTCCGCGTGGCCCGGCGCTGGGATGTCATGAATGCCACGCTCCTCGCGCGCCTCGCACCATCGAACGTCACCACTTCGAACTAGACCGCCATGTTTTTCACACTCGCATTCATCAAGCCCGCTCTCGGTCTCTTTCTCGTCTTCGTCGCGCTCACGCTCGTCATCACGTGGTTCAGCGCGCGCAAGGCAAAGGGCAGCGCGGCCTACTTCGCCGCGGGACGCAGCATCACCGGCTGGCAGAACGGCCTCGCCGTCGCGGGCGACTACATGAGCGCCGCGAGCTTCCTCGGCATCAGCGGCATCATCTGCCTGAAGGGCTACGACGGCTTCATGTATTCGGTCGGCTTCCTCGTCGCCTACCTCACGGTGCTCTTCCTCGTCGCCGAGCCGCTGCGGAACGCGGGCAAATACACAATGGCCGATCTGCTCGCGTACCGCCTCAGCCCGCGCCCGGTGCGCGCGATGGCGTCGCTCTCCACGCTCACCGTCTCCACATTCTACATGATCGCGCAGATGGTCGGTGCGGGCGGCATCATCAAAGTACTCATCGGCGTGGAATTCGTGCCCGCGGTGATCGGCGTGGGCGTGCTGATGCTCGTGTATGTCGTCTTCGGCGGGATGCTCGCGACGACGTGGGTGCAAATCATCAAGGCCATCCTGCTCATGGCAGGCGCATTTGCGCTGAGCTGGATGGTGCTCAGCCGCCACGACTACAGCCTCACGACATTTTTCAACGCCGTCTCGGTCGCCGACTACGCGGGCACCAAACCGCCCGTGAACCTTCTCGACCCCGGACTCGCCTACGGCGCGACCGCGAAGAACCCGTGGGGTGCCGTGGATTTCCTCTCGCTCGCTCTCGGCCTCGTGCTCGGCACCGCGGGACTGCCGCACATTCTCGTCCGCTTCTACACCGTGCCGGATGCAAAGACCGCGCGCGTCTCCGTCGTCTGGGCCACGGCAATCATCGGCGTCTTCTACATCCTCACCACGTTCTTCGGATTCGGCGCGGCGACGCTGCTGAAAATCACCGACATCCCGCTCGACGCCGCGGGCAAACCGGACGGCAACATGGTCGCGCCGATCCTCGCGCAGGCGCTCGGCGGCGAATGGTTCTTCGCATTCATCAGCGCCGTGGCCTTCGCCACGATCCTCGCGGTGGTCGCGGGCCTCACGATGAGCGCCAGCACGAGTTTTGCACACGACTTCTACACGAACGTCATCCACCACGGCAAAGAGCACCGGCCCGGCGAAGAGGTGCGCGTCGCGCGCATCACGGCATTCGTCGTCGGCGCAATGTCCATCTTCCTCGCCATCCAGCTCCGCTCGCTGAATGTCGCATTCCTCGTCGGCCTCGCGTTTGCGGTCGCGGCGTCGGCGAATCTGCCGGTCATCCTGATGAGCATTTTCTGGAAACGCTTCAACACCACGGGCGCCGTCGCTGGCCTCGCCGTCGGGCTCGGCAGCAGCATGCTGCTGATCATTCTCAGCCCATCCATCATGGATCCGAGCGGCGCGGCCTTCATCAAGGCCGAGCCGATCTTCCCGCTGAAAAACCCCGGCATCGTGAGCATTCCGCTCGGCTTCCTCGCCGCGTGGATCGGCACGTTGCTCGGCGCACGCGACCCGAACGCGGAATCGAAATTCGACGAACTCAACGTGCGCGCGACGACCGGGCTCGGCGCGGAGAAGGCGACTTCGCACTGACGGCCGTGGTTTTGAAAAGCCGCGCGTGCTCATCGAGCAGGTAGCGGTCGGTCATGCCGGAGACGTAGTCGCACACCGTGCGGTGCAGCCCCCCCCGGTCCACGCGGCGCGCGGTCGCCTCGCCGAGCAGCTCGGGCTTTT
>BJFP01000527.1 GCA_014189875.1 Verrucomicrobiota bacterium
CATTGACAAGCTGCCGGTGGACATCGGCGACAAGGTGAAAAAGGGCGACGTCCTTTTCACGCTCGATGACACGGATCTGCAGACGGAGAAATCGCAGCGCCAGATCGAGATCGAAGGCGCGAAGCTGTTGGTCACCACCGCACAGCTCGCCATGGAAAAGAACGACATGACGTTCATGCGAAACAAGGATCTTTTCGCGCAAAAACTCGTCTCGAAGGAGACCTTCGACAACAGCCGCATCGAAGTCGAAACCTCGAAGAACGGCCGCGCCATCTCGCAGAACAACCTCGCCCGGTCGCAGTCGGCGCTCCAAGTCGTCGAGGACAAGCTCACGAAGACCAAGATCGTCGCGCCCTTTGACTGCACCGTCCTCACGCGCCCGGTGTCCGTGGGCCAGGCGGTGTCCGGCGCGAGCGGCGTGAACAGCGGCACGGAGGTGCTCACCGTTGCGGACCTCAGCGAACTCATCATCAACGCGCACATCAACCAGGCCGACGTGACGCGTCTGGCCGTGAACCAGAAGGTGCAGATCGAAGTCGAGGCGGTGCCGGGGCTGAAACTTTTTGGCCGGCTCGATCGCATCGCGCCGCAGGCGACGATCAAAAATGGCATCAAGGGTTTTTCCACGCGCATCATCGTGAAGAACGACGAGACGACCGGCGTCCGCCCCGGCATGACGGCGAACCTCACCATCCCGCTCCAGTCCGCGGACAACGTGATCGCGATCCCGCTCGCCGCAGTCTTCACGGACAAGGGCGAGCGCTTCGCCTACGTGCGCGACGGGGGAAAATTTGCACGCGTGCCGATCCAGATCGGCGTGAGCGACTACGATTTTGCGGAGGTGATTAAAGGACTCGTCGGCGGCGAGACCGTCTCGCTCGTCACGCCCGCCGAGGACGCCGGGCAGGTGCAGCAGGTCTTCGGCGCGTCGTCGAAAGGCGGCGGGAAATCTCCATCCGGCAAGAGCGGCGGGTCAGGCAAGGGCGGGCCGGGCAAAGGAGGACCGCCGAGCTGATGAAAACGTCCAACGTCCAACGTCCAACATCCAACGTCCAATTTTTCGGATCGGCAGTCCTCGCTCATTGTCACGTTGAGCGTCCGGCATTGGACGTTGGACGTTGGGCGTTGGGCGTTGGACGTTGATTCCCCCCCGCCCATGTCCCTCATCGAACTCCGCGGAGTCAGCAAAATCTACCACCTTGGCGGTGAGGAAATCCGCGCGCTCGACGACGTGGATCTCGACATCGAGGGTGGCGAATTCATCTCGATCATCGGTCCTTCTGGCAGCGGAAAATCCACGCTCATGCACGTCCTCGGCTGCCTCGATTCGCCGACAAAGGGCAGCTTCAAGCTCGACGGCACCGAGATTTCCACCGCCTCGGGCAGCCAGCTCGCGCGCATCCGAAACGAGAAGATCGGCTTCGTCTTCCAGTTCTTCAACCTGCTGCCGAAACTCAGCGTGCTGCAAAACGTCGAGCTTCCGATGGTCTATGCCGGCGCGAGTGCGAAGGAGCGCCGCGAGCGCGCGATGGAGGCGCTGCATCTCGTGGAAATGGACAACCGCGCGAAGCACCGCCCGATGCAGCTTTCCGGCGGACAGCAGCAGCGCGCCGCCATCGCACGCGCGCTGGTGAACAACCCGAAAATCGTCTTCGCCGACGAGCCGACCGGCAACCTCGACTCGCACACCGGCGAGACGATCCTGCGTCTTTTCCACGAGCTGAGCCGCAAAGGCCGCACCATCGCACTCGTCACGCACGACCCGGAAATCGCCGCCGTCACGCCACGCCGCATCGAAATCCGCGATGGCAAAATCGCGACGAATGTGGACGCGAGGCTCGCGGGCGCGAAGGAAGGCCCGAAGTTTGACATCGGCACCAACGCGCCATGAATTGGTTCAACGCCGTCGCCGTCGGACTGCTGGAGATCCTCGCGAACAAGTTCCGTTCGTTGCTCACGATGCTCGGGATCATCCTCGGCGTATCGAGCCTCGTCGCGATGTCCGCGCTCACGAAGGGCATGGAGAACGGCATGAAGGAGGCGCTCATCGCCATCGGCGGTTTGGAAAAAGTGCGCATCGAGGATCAGGACATCCCGGTGTGGCAGCAGCACATGGCCGACCAGGCCGTGGGCAATACGATGGAGGACGTGTATGCGCTCGTCCGCAGCGCGCCGCTCGTGACGATGGTCGTGCCCGAGATGCGCTCGCGGAACATCACGATGACGCGCGGCGGAAAAAGTTTCAGCCCGTGGAATTTCAGCGGCACGTGGCCGAACGCCCTCGAACTGAACCAGCACACCGTCGAGTTCGGACGCATGTTCAACGACCTCGACGAGGAAAATGCGCGCAACGTCTGCGTCGTCGGCACTGCGGTGCGTGACGCGCTCTTCGGTTCGCCGGAACAGGTCGGACGCGTGATCGATCCCGTCGGCGAATTTGTGAATATCAGCAGCCAACGGTTCAAAATCATCGGCATGTTCGAGCACTACGAGAGCGCGCAGGACAAAAAGCTGCGCCAGCTCGAAGCCGAGAAACCCGCGGAGCCCAAGGCCAGCGGCCCCGAACGCAGCCGCGGCTACGGCA
>BJFP01000528.1 GCA_014189875.1 Verrucomicrobiota bacterium
ATCCGGAACATGCCGCGTCCGTCGCTGCGTGTTCCGATGCTGCCCCAACACCTTGCATGCCCGACGTTCACTCAAGCGATCACGGCCAAGAGCAGCTCTTGTCTGCTCAACTGCGCGTTGCCGCTTCGCCGGGCTCAGAAGTTTCCCAGGGCGGCCTCCCGAAGAATCGCCTTGTCGAGTTCGGCGTCGGCCAACAGCCGCTTCAGTCGGCTATTCTCCTTCTCGAGATCCTTCAGCCGCTTGGCCTGGTCTATCCGGAGGCCACCGTACTGCTTCTTCCATCTGTAGTACGTCTGCTCCGTCACACCGATCTTCTTGACCGACTCGGCAACGGTCTTGCCTCGTCCCACCTCGACTTCGACCTCTCGCAGCTTGGGGATGATCTGCTCGGCCAGTTCTCTCTTTCCGCGTGGCATGGAATGCCCTCCTTTGGTTTTGACACCACCAGATTATCGCTCTGGAAGTGGTGCCGTTTAAGGGGGGCAGGTCAAACTCGATGTGGCTGAGCCTGCCGGCCAGAGCCTCGTGGAGACGGATATCGAGTGACTGGGCGAGTCCAGAAAGCCGCAGTTGTCGCAGGACGGTTCGAACGGGATCGCGCATTGAAAAGTCTCCTTGCTTGGGGGAACGTGGTTCATCAGGGCAACGGATCGGGTGAGGTCGCAGGTGGGATGCCGTGGGAGTTCGTATCTGCGGAGCGCAGTTCTGTGGCTGTAACAGGAATGCCTATGCCATGCCTCCCAACACCTTCGTCCATGTCTGGACGATCTTGTCGGCGCTGAATCGCCCGGGCGACGACTGCCGCGTAGTCATCGAGGGGACGGATGAGTGGGTGTTCGCTCAGGAACTCCAGCGGCTTCTGCTTCTGGGCAGCTCGTCCGATCAGCTGCCGCAGCGTGCGGAGCCGATAGCACTGGTATGAGAGAGCCGTTTCGCAGGCGGTTTCAAGCTGGGCGCAGGTGTGCTTTCGGGTGAGTGACAAGAGCCCCTGCACGACCCGATGCCCCTCGACGCCTCGTGCCGTGACGACGGCCTGGGCCCAGGTGTGGGAGTGCGGCCCGATGGGCCGCACCTTCCCGAGCAGATAGGCGATGCCGCGTTCGAGGCCGTTGATCTTCATCGGGTGGACGTGGTTCATCGAGGTGCTGAATCGACCGTGATCGTGCTTGGCGTGGATCGCGATCTCGGCCATCTTCTGGTTGAAGATGCGCACGACCCGGCCGTTGGAGCGGGCCCAGACGTCGCGGCCGAGGTATTCGGGCGGGACTGAATAGAAGGCCTTTTCAACCTCAACGTGTCCGTCGCGGCTGACCTTGCGCTTCACCTCGCGAAAGTTCTCGAAGCGTGTGGCTGGCAATGGCAGGAGTGTTGGCCGTTCATACTCGTTGAAGACGGCGAGCACCTGCCGCTTGGTCGTGCCGTGGATCCGCCTGTCGGCGATCCTGTCTTCCCACGAGAGGAGGTGGTCGTTCTCCTCCGCGAGGCTCGCGAATGAGTTCCCCTTGAGTGCGTTGCCCTGCACATAGCCGATCCCGCGTTCGATCTTCCCCTTGTGTCGCGGTGTCCTTGGCCGCGTTGGCAGCACCACGGTGCCATAATGGCGGCAGAAGTCCGCGAGCTTCGGGTTGAGTTCGGGATCGAACCAGTCGGCATGCAGAACTGCCGCCTTGAGGTTGTCAACGACGAGCGTACGGGGCACGCCCCCGAAATACTCAAGCGCGTTCTCAATGCACTGGAGGAAGGTGTCGGCGGACTGCGTGAAGACCGCCTCGCTGTATGCCTTGCGCGAGTGCGACAGCACGATCCGGAAGACGTGCGTGCGTCGTCGGCGGCCGTCCGGGCCGATGATCGGGGCGCCGGTGCCGAAGTCGATCTGCGCTTCGTGTCCCGGCGGGCACTCCATCCGCCGAAACGGCGGCGATAGAACTGCCCCCAGCTTCTTGAGGAGCCGCCGCACGCTGTCGTAACTAACGCCACTGGCCCCTGGAAACTCCGCCACCAGATCCTGGTGGATCCGCTTCGTCGACAGGTCCTTGGCATGCTGCTCGAGCATCCACTCCAGCCACGGGGCGGCGGTGCTGGCTCGCCCAGCCATGCTGGCCCCGGTCGGCGCTTCAAAACCGGCCAGCGCCGGCGATGCCGGCGAGCCGGCCGGCATAATCGGCGTTATGGCCGGTTTTAAACCGGACCTATGTTGCAGCCGGAGGTGGCGGGAGACCGTCTCCCGATGGATCCCCAGACGCTTCGCGATCTCACGGCAGGACAGTCCTGCCGCTCGCAACGAATAGATCGCCTCGACAATCGCCATCTTCAATACATTCGCCATGACAGGCCTCCTTCTGCGGCAATGCCGCTAGAAGACCTGTAGGTCGAGATGCTCCGTGAAGACGGCCGGAATTCATGCGCCGATCACTGGCCGGTTTTAAGCGCCGACTGACAGTTAAACGACGGTTCGTGCGTTCGGCTACGTTCGAATCGTCGTAACCACGTATGGAGTTACGACTTTGTGGCCGATCGTACCTCCGATGGAAGGCCTATTCGGATGCTGACGATCGTGGATCAGTTCAC
>BJFP01000529.1 GCA_014189875.1 Verrucomicrobiota bacterium
CTGAGTATCCTCGGCCACGCCAAAGTCCTCGACGCCCGCGAGCAGCCCGCCCTCGCCGATCAACTCACGCCCACGTCCGAACTGCGCAGCAAAATCGAGCGCCTCTTCCTCATCGAAGTGGTGAGCTTCGACTGGAACTGCCCGCAATACATCACCCCGCGCTTCACCGGGGCGGAGGTGGAAACGCACATCGCACCGTTCAAGGCGCGGATTGCAGAGTTGGAGGCGCAGCTTTCTATCGTTTCAAGTCCGTCGCGGCAGACCTGAGTTCCAGTCCCCGCAAACGCCCTCCATCTTCACGTTCGCTCTGCGTGCCCGGATAAGTCGGACCACACTATTCCTTCACGCGAATATTGCGGATCTGGATAGCTCCAAATTCCGCCCGCAACATGAACCTGCTTGCCGCAGGTGCTGCCTTCGCCATCCGCACCACCTGCCCATTGATCTTATGCTCCACCTTGTCGCCTTGGACGATGATTTCCAGCGTCTGCCATTCCCCTTCCTTCACGTCCTTGGTCTCCTTGGCTCCGGGAGCGATGTCGAACTTCGTTCCCCGCAGGAAAACGTCGTTGTTGCACTTTGGCCCCGGGTTGAACTCCAGCTTGATGTGAACGTCCTTGGCAAATTCCTTGATAGTCTCGATGTATAGGTTGCCCTTCACCGCCGGGTCATAGACCAGCGTGCCTTCTGTCACCTTGAATCGTCCGCCAAATGCTTCCGTCTTTCCTTGCAGCGGTTCCGGTGTGGTTGTCTTCGCGGTCTGCCATCCGTCGAGGTTCTTTCCGTTGAAGAGAGGCGCGAAGCCAGATTCGGCCGGGGGCTCTGCGGAGGACATGCGCGCGAGCGGGAGCATCAGGGCGAGAGTGCAGAGGAGGAGGGTGAATCGGGAGATTCTCATGCCGCCATGGGATGCGAAGGAGAAGGCCCGGGCGAGTGGATTGTTTGAAATGGTCCGAACAAGTTACGCTGGACGAATCAGAAATTTCGTAGCCGGGACCTTCATGTCTTCGCGATCTTCCGGCACACGAATGCCGGGACTGGAAAGTCCCGGCTACAGATTCTCAGCCACCCATGTGAACTCGCGGGCGATGCTGCCCACGACGTCGGCGGGGCGGATTTCAGCGGGGAGCACGTCGAACGTGTATGTCTCGATCTCCACGTGGCTCGTCGCGCCCTGCCGGAGTTCACGGAAAAAATCCGGCGTGAGCGTGGACACGGTGCTGGCGAGCGGGCCGTTGCCCTGGAAAAAAAGCGGGACGTGGAAATGCACGCGCGTCTCGGCGACGCTGTAACGGCCGTCCTCGTCGGCGAGCGCAAGCGGCAGATCGGTCCAGGAGCGGAGCGCGCCCGCGACGGTGCGCGCCTTCACCTGGTGGAGATAGACGCCCTCGGCGTACGGCTGAAGCGCCTCCCAACACGCCTTGTCGCCGCCGGTCATGAGCGCGGCGCTGAGCTGCACTTTGGAAATGCGGATGCCCTCGGCGCGGTACGCGCGCAGTGCGGCGAGCGGATCCTCGAATTGCAGCGCGACGTGGCAGGTGTCGAAGCACACACCGATGTGTTTGCGCAAAATCTCACCGGCCTGCTGCGCGTCACAGCCGCGGATTTTTCGCACCGCGTCCGCGCCATTCGTCCAGAGTATGTCGCGGAAAAACGCGATCGTCTCGGCGGTGGTTTCGAGGAAACACGACGGCTCGGGCTCGAGTCCGAGGTGGATTTCGCGGCCGGTGTCCTCGTGCAGCGCGGCAAGGTAAGCCGCGACCGCGCCGATGTGCTCGGCCATCAGCGCGGTGTCCTCGGGAGTGGTGATCCACTCTTTGAATGAGCACGGCACGGTGCTAATCGATCCGTCCACGCCCTCGGGTAGCCAGCCTGCGAGGATGTCCGCGACCTGCATCGTGTAGTTGCGGCGTGCGGGTGAGCGCCAGTCGGGCGCATAGACGTTTTGCTTCACCGGGCCCGCGTGGAACTGGCCGTATGGAAATGCATTCACCGAGAACGGATACATCTGGTGCTCGGCGAAAAGATCGAGCGCCTCATTTCGCAGCGCAGCGTTGCCGGCGAGTTCCGCCGCGGCCTGGGCGCTGAGCCGCAGCCCGAGCCCGAACCAGCCGTCCGGCGCGACAAACTGCTTCACGCGCACCGCCTTCTCGCGGATGGCCGTGAGGTTTTCCGCCCACGACTCGCCGGGATGGATGTTCAGGCAATACGTGAGATGAAGCGGTGGCTTGTGTTGGAGGATCATTGCGGGAGTGCGTCCTGCTGGGGCGGCTCTTGGTCGTCTTAATCCTAATCTTCTTCAGCGGCTGGCCGGATTGCGTTCGGGAGACGGATTAAGATTATGATTAAGAGCAAGAATAAGACGACGCAGCTCGGTTCGCGGTTCGGGTGAGACGGATACCCGCCGCCTACGCCCGCGGCAAGTTCTCAAGGCAGCGCTGCATGAGCGGCAGATCGATCTCGTGCATCTCGAAGCGCGCACCGATACCCTGCGGAAATGTGACGCACAGTTCGCCGCCGAGGTGTTCGCGGAAATCGGGGAG
>BJFP01000530.1 GCA_014189875.1 Verrucomicrobiota bacterium
GTGGCGTGGGTGCCGCAGGGCGACGGGCTCTGGCCGGACTGCACGGTGCGCGAGCATCTCACGGAATGCGGCGCGAATGGCGATGACGCGGAACGGTTGCTGGCCGCGTTCGACATCGCGCATTGCGAGAAGTCGCGCCCGGCAAAACTCAGCCACGGCGAGCGCAACCGCCTCGCTGTCGCGCGCGCGCTGGCGATGAAGTCGCGCACGCTCGTCTTCGACGAGCCGCTCGCGCATGTGGACTCGGCGCGCGCGGGGAAATACTGGCGCGTGATCCGCGAGCATGTCTCGCGCACGGGCGTGTCGTTTGTCTTCGCCACGCATTCGCCGGAGATCGCGCTTGCGGAGGCCGAGCACGCGATCTGTCTGCACGACGGCAGCGTCGTCTTCAGCGGAAAAGTCGCATCGCTTTACGAGCAACCGGAGTCGGAGGAACTCGCAAGTTTTCTCGGCCCGGCAAACTGGCTCACGCCCGACGATGCGCGCACATGGCTCGGTGAAACGTGGCCCGCCGCGCGCTGCGTGCGTCCGGAGCGACTGCTCGTGGAAGCGGAGGAGGGCGGCGCGCATGTCGTGACTGGCTCGCGCTTCTCCGGTTCACACGCGGAGACGGATTTGCAGACGGATAACGGCAGCACGCGGACATTCATCCATCGTCCGAGCGAAGCGCCCGCGCGCGGCGCACGCGTGAGACTGCGAGCGCTGCTTCGCACGATCCTGTGTCTCGCGCTGGCCGCATTTTTCTCCGCAGGCTGCAAACGCAACGGTGACACTGCGACGATCTCCGTGAAGCCCTGCCGCACATGGATGCTCCCCGCCGATGGCGCGGTGCAGCCGACTCCGCGCAGCCTCACGACCGGGCCGCATGACGAACTTGCCGTGATGGACACCGCAGGGCGCGTGCTCATCTACGACGCAGACGGCGCGCTGCTTCGGCAGTGGAAGATGCTCGATGTGCAATTTGGAAAACCCGAGGGCATCGTGTGGCTGAAGGATAATCGCATCGTCGTTTGCGACACGCATTACCGGCGGCTCGTGTGGTTCGATCAGCAGGGCCAAGTGCTGAAGACGCTCGGCCAGCACGGCAAGGGGCACGGCGAATTCATCTACCCGGTCGGCATTTGCAAGGACGCCGCGGAGAACCTCTACGTGTGCGAATACGGCGGCAACGACCGCGTGCAGGTCTTCACGCGCGATGGCGAGTGGGTGCGGGAATTTGGTTCACCCGGCACAGGGCCGGGACAATTTCAGCGGCCGAGCGGACTCGTGTGGCACGGGGGAAAAGTCTTCGTCGCGGATGCGATCAACAACCGCGTGCTCATCTTCACCGACGCGGGGAAATATCTCGGCGTGCTCGGTGCGGACGCGGATGGAACGAGCGCGCCCATTTTCAATCTCCCCTACGACATCACGCTCGCGCCCGACGGTGCGCTCTACGTGATCGAATACGGCGCAGGCCGGCTCACGAAGCTCTCGCTCGACGGAAGAATCCTCGGCCGTCACGGCCACACCGGGCGCGGCGAGGGGGAATTTGCCACGCCGTGGGGACTCACCGTGGATTCGCGGATGCGCGTGCTCGTGGCTGACACGATGAACCGGCGCATCGTATCACTACAATTGTGAGCGCAACTCGCCCATCGAAGGATCAGCCCGCGCTCCCACAACAATGAAACGCTTCCTCCAGAGCTTGCTGCCAGCCGCACGGCGTCCGGTGACGCCGCTAGCGCTTCTGCCGCTGCTGCTGTTTCTCGCGGTCTTCGCAGCGGCGGTGATCGCGTGCGAAGTGCGCGGAATCGTGCGGTTCACTTGGAAGCCCGCGTTCTGGCTCATGCTCGTGACGCCGTGGGTGTGGTGGATGCACTTCGCGGGTTGGAGCGGGCTCTCGGGGTGGCGCGCGCAGGCGGCGCTGATCTCGCGTCTGCTGCTGGTGGGCACATTTTCCGCGCTGCTCGCGGAGCCTCGCGCGGTGAGGAAGTCGGACACGCTCTCGATGGTGTATGCGCTCGATGTGTCGGATTCGATGGGCGCAAAAATCTCGGACAAGAGCATGGCGTGGATTTTGGATTCAGTCCGGCAGAAGCCGGAGAAGGACGAGGCCGGGCTGGTGGTTTTCGGACGCGATGCGGCGGTGGAGTTGCCGCCTCGGAGATCGTTTCCGTTTGAGACGATCAACTCGCGCGTGAACCGCGACGGCACCGATCTCGCGAAAGGACTCAGCCTCGCGGCGGCGATGTTGCCCGAGGGAAATCAGGGGCGCGTGGTGCTCGTCTCGGACGGCAATGAGACGGACAGCAACGTGAATGCGGTGCTCGATGCGATGAAGGCGCGCGGGGTCGCGGTGGATGTGCTGCCGGTGGCGTTTGATTTTGCAAAGGAGGTGTGGCTCGAACGGCTCGACCTGCCGCGCGTGGTGAAGCAGGGCGAGACTTACGAAGCGACGGTGCTGCTTTCATCGCTGCAAGCGGGCAAGGGCAGGCTACGCTTTGCGGAGAACGGGAAGAACATTTTCGAAAAGGAAATCGTCTATCAGGCTGGCAAGAA
>BJFP01000531.1 GCA_014189875.1 Verrucomicrobiota bacterium
TCGGGATGCTCGTGTGCGCGGCCCCCGCGATCCGCGAATCGCTCCAGCCCCCTTCGGGGGCGTTCGTGTCGGCCAGCAGCAGGATGCGCGCATGGCGCTGGCGGTGCGCATTGGCTTTGCCTTTGCGCACGATGGTTTCGAGTTGCACGCGTTCTTCGGCACTCAGTCGGATGTGATGCTTTTTCTTTGGCATCACTCCCATCTATACAGGAAACTACTTAGTACCAGCTAATTCTTTTCGCGTATTACCATTACTCCATGAGTGACTTAGCACTAGGGCGAGGGCGCGCATCCTAACGAAGGGCCGCGCCTGGGATGAATTTACCGGCCTGCCAAAGTGCGGGCAGCCGGCCCCTTTTTCAAACGAACCGGCACCGACGCTTCGCTCACCGACAACCAGAGCGGGCGGCTCGTGAAGGAAATCCTCGCGTAGCGGGATTGCGGCGGGTCGTGCTGCCGCACGCGGCGCGCGAAATAATCCGCCGCGCGATGATCGCCGCACTTGCACCGGGCTGTGCGCTGTTTGCAGCGATGCCGCTCAGCAAAGCTGCCGCATCGAGTTTCCGGCACAGCGCGCGGATCAGTGCGCGCGACGGCTCACGTGCTTTCGAAAATTCCGCGGACTGAATTTCCTCGGCGCGCTCTGGCTCGATGGCAGATGGCGAAATTGCCGATGGCATATTTTCCGGCACGGATGCGACGGGCTCTGCGGGCGCAGAAGTGGATCCGGGCTCCGGTTCGGATGCAGACACAGGCTCGGATGCGGGCTGCAGTTCGGGTTTCGTCTCCGTCGGAACGATCGGCTCGGGGATTTCGCGCGCCGGCTCGATTGGTTCGCGAATCTCTGCCGCCGCGGGCGCTTCGATTGGCGATGGGATGTCAGGTGAAGGAATCTCCGCTGCGGGAATTTCCATCGGCGGAATCTCAATCGCAGGCTCCGGCACCGCGACTGCGGCGGGCGCAGGTGCGATCGTGGGCCACAGCGCGTCGAGGAGTTGATTCATCAGCGCGGAGGTCATGTCGCGCAGCGAATCTTCCGAGAGCAGCGTGTCCGCGAGCGCGCGGGCATCCGCGCCGGCGCTGTAGCTTGCGGTGACGTGGATTTCAAAATCCGCCGGCGTCCAGCGTGGCGCGGGATCGCCATTTTCAAAATGACGCCCGACGCGCGCGACAAAACCAGTCGCGTGTTGCTCATTCCAGTGCCCGCGGATCGCCTTGTCGCCGAGCATCGCGGGCAGCAGCGGCACAATGATTTCACGATGCAGATCATCATCCGGAATCACAATGCCCGCGCGCTCCGGCGCAGTGAGCAGCGCGGAGGATTCGTCGAGCAGGCGGTGGAAGAGTTCTTCCGATGAATGAAACGGCGAGTTCATCGTGATGGTGATGGCAGCGATTGTAGCCGCGCTTGTCAAAGCGCGGGCAACTCCAGTAGCCGCCGACGGCAGGAGGCAGGCAGTTCTTTTTTCACGCGGTAGAAATCTTGCGCGCCAAATCCGTATGAAAGTGCCCGCCTCCTTCCGCCGGTGGCTACGGTCGGCGCGGGCGCAAGGCGATGCCGGGATCCCAGTCGGGCTCGGGCCACCATGGCTTGTCGCCGAGTACGTAGGCACCGAGCGTGTCGAGGCGGATGACGGGATGAGCGAGGATGCCACCGACGAGCTGCTCGATGTCTTCGAGGTTCTTCGTCTCGGCCTTCGCCTGCGCGGCGGAATCAATGCCGGCCTGCGCGCGTGCCTTCAGTCGTGCGCGGAGCAGTGCGAAATGCGCGGTCGCGGCGTGCTGTGCTTTGTCCCGCGCGGATTTGAGCGCATCGCCTTTCGTGACGGTCGCGATGGCTTTCTTGCCCGAGCCTTCGCACGACTTCCTCCATTCCTTCTCGCCGAATTTTTCGCGCACCTGCGCTGCACGTTCCTTCCCGAGGTTGCGATCCATTTTGTAATGGTACGGCGGCTTGCAAAGTTCGCTCAGCTTCTCGTTCGCGGCGTCACCGTGTTCGTCGAGCCAAAGCTCCGCGACAAACTCCGGGAACCACCCCCGCACGAGGCGCAGCAGCGAGCCGCGGCGGATCGTGTCCCATGCAAAGTCCGCGAGCGCCTTTTCCACCGCGGCGAGATCCACGTTCACCTGCACGAGCGCGCGGAAGATGAGCGTGGGTTTCTTGATGCCGGGCGCGTGACGCCACATCGCCCATGCGCGGCCGCGGTCATCCCACGAGAGAAGGTCGCGGCAGCCGTCCACGGCGGAGTGGCCGGGGCGGAGGAAGTGCAGCGTGAGATCCTCGATGACCACGCCGCGATGCACGCTGAACTGCACGGCAAACATCGCGGCGAGCGAGTCGAGCTTGTCGGCGGGGATGAGCGGATTGCTGTCGCGCTTCATGCGGAACTTGAACGAATTCGTCTCCTCGTCCCAGCGCTCTTCGAGGCCGAGATTCCGCTGGAGATATGCGCTGAACGCCTTGCCGAAATCTTCCGCGGCGGCATCCGCAGCGGCGAGATCGCGGGCGAGCGGGCTCTCGGGCGCGAGGCGG
>BJFP01000532.1 GCA_014189875.1 Verrucomicrobiota bacterium
CCGTGGACCTGCGCGAGCAGACTGTCGCGTGCCACGCGGATGGACTGGTGCGCGGCTTCCAGCTCGGCGATCTGCACCGCCGCATCTTGGCGGACGCGGGGGATGAGCTGCAGCCGCCTGCGGAGCTCGTCCCGCTCGGCGCGGAATTCCTCCAGCATCTCTATCCACGTCCGGGATGTCGCTCCAGCGCCGCTTTCGCCAGACGGCGGGAGAGCGTAGGGCAGACCCGGGGGATTGCCGCGCAGATCGTCGCGGCTCTGTTCCGAGATGGTGGGCTGGGGCGTCATGAAGGATTCCTAATTCAGCGAAAGCAGCCGCGGTGCCAGCGGCTCTCTCCGCGACACAAAACTACACACCCCGGGACGGATTTCCCCAGCCCTCGGTTTCAAAAACCGGGGCCCCGTCCGGTATCAGCCGCCGGAGCGGAGGAGTTCACGCCGCGCGATCCGGGCTGGAAGCCATCCCGCATTTGCTCTGTTGAAACCGTCGTTGGAGAGTCCGCGAAAGACACGAAAGGATGATGAGATGCGAAACAGTTTCCGCGCCTTTTTCCGTGCTTTCTGGCTTCCATGAAATGATTTCAACGGAGCACCCATTCAGCGGCAGCAAAAAGGCCAGCCTCGCGGAGGAGGCTGGCCTTTGTGAATCATGGGCATCTTCAGACGCCCGGCGTGCGGACTACTTGTTGCACTTCGCGCACACCTTGCTGTCTTTGGCGGCGGCGACGCAGCAGGGATGTGCGCAGTCTTTGGTGGCCTTCTTGGCCTTGTCGCAGCAGCTGCCTTCGGTGATCTTGCCGTCGGCGGCGAAGATGGAGCCGGTCATGGTGAACGCGAGGGCGATTGCGGTGAGGATCTTGGTCATGGTTTTTGCTTTGTTGTGGGTTGGATTGTCTTCCGGGAGCAGCAGCGGAATACGCCCGTTATTTTTTCCGGGCGCGGACTGCATCCCCCATGGGGCAAAGTAACCGTCGAATTGGAGGAGGTAAAAGTCGAGCGGAAACTTTGCGGGGAATTCATCTTGAACCCCGCATCCGGGAAGCAAGTGAGGGACGGAAAAAGTTTGCCCGCGCTTTGACAAGCGCGGCTACGGGTGGCTAGCCTCCACGCCCCAAACTTCCATTTCATCATGAGCCATTCCCTTCCCAAACTTCACAACGCAATGTGGCCCGGACTCGTCGGCAAAGGCACCGGCGACGGTCAGGAACCGCCGATCAGCCTTGAGCACATGCTCGACCTCACCGCGGCGGCGAATGTGAACGGCCAGAAGTTTGATGGCATCGACTATTTCCTCTTCCTCCCGCACACGAATCCCGAGGCGAGCGACGACGAACTGAAGAAGATCGCCGACCTCATCGCGGGCAAAGGATTCAACGTCGGCTCGCTAGTCGCGCCCGTGTGGGGCGGCACCATCGGCGACAGCGCGATGGGCGACGCGGCGCAGCGGGAGAAATTCCTCAGCGCGGTGAAAATGGCCTGCCGCATCGCGGGCATCTTCAACAAGCATGGCGTCCGCAAGTATGGCGTCATCCGCATTGATTCCGCCGAGTTCGGCGTGAACAAGTGGCGCGAAAATCCAACGGCGAACACCGCGAAGATCGCCGAGACTTTCCGCGAAGCCGGCAAAATCGCCGAGCAGCACGGCGAACGCCTCGCCGCCGAGGGTGAGATTTGTTGGGCGGGCATGCACTCGTGGAAAGACATGCTCGACCTGCTCGAAGCGGTCGGGATGCCGAAGACCGTCGGCTTCCAAGCCGACCTCGCGCACACCTACCTCTACCTCCTCGGCTACAACGCGCCCGAACACGCGCTCGTGAAGGAAGGCTACAGTGCCGCGGAATTTTACACCGCCTACGAGAAGATGACCGACAAACTGCGCCCGTGGACGTTCGATTTCCACGTCGCGCAAAACGACGGCCAAGTCCACGGCGCAGGCGCGCACGACAAGACCGGCAAGCACTGCCCCGCCGACGATCCGAATGGCAAACTCGATATCGTGAAATGCGCCGGCTACTGGCTGAAGGACGCCGCCGCGCGTGGCATCCAGCACATCTGCTGGGACGGCTGCATGTTCCCGAACGCGAAGCTCGAACAGGCGCAGACGTGGAACGCGATCCTCGGCGTGATGCTCAAAGTCCGCGCCGCGCACGGGTGGAGCTGATTCCGGTTGAGAGATTCCATCATTTGACAAAGCGCACGCTTTCCCGCACGCTTTGCGTATGACTTCGCTTCCCGTCACGCAGGCCCGATCGCGGCTCTACCAGCTCCTCGATGACGCGGCGGATTCGCACGAACCGATCCAGATCACGGGCAAGCGTTCCAATGCGGTGCTCGTGTCCGAGGAGGACTGGCGGAGCATTCAGGAAACGCTCCACCTCGTCTCAATTCCCGGGATGCGCGACTCGATCCGCAAAGGCATGGCGGAACCGCTGAGCAAGGCCTCCAGCAAGCCCGGCTGGTGAGCTGGGCCGTCGTCTTTACGAAGCAGGCGCAGAAGGATGCGAAGAAGATCGCGTCCTCGAATCTCAAGCC
>BJFP01000533.1 GCA_014189875.1 Verrucomicrobiota bacterium
CACGCAGCCATCGCCAGCAGCAGCAAGGGAAGTCGCATTCGCAGACCGATGCCACCGGCCTTCTTCATTGGCAAGGTGAAGTTCCTCCGCTCAGCGGCGCGCGGCATTGTCGGCCTTCTCCCAAAGCGCGAACGCTGCATCGCGCTCCGCGGCGATCGGCGACACGGAGAGAAACGCTTCGAGCGCCCTTTCAAAAAGCGCAGCCGACTTTGCGGGACGCGCGCCATCATTTTCCATCCGCGCCAGCGCGAGCAGCGGCAGCGGATTGGCAGCATCCGCCTTCGCCGCAGACTCGAACGCCGCGCGCGCATCCTCGTCGCGCCCCGCCTTGCGCAGCAGCAGGCCGAAAATCATGCGCCCGGGAAAATCCTCCGCCTTCCCATCCGCCGCGAGCAGCTCTTCCGTCATGCCGCCGTCGAGCGCACCTTTCCACAGACGGTCGAGCGCGATGCCCTCCGTCGGATTTTCCGCGAGCATCTGCCGGTAGCGCTCCGCGACCCGCGGCGAAAGCGGCTCCGCCTGCGCCAAGGCGGAGGCGAGCATTGCGGCGGTGAAAATGCGGGGGATGCGCATCGTGCGCGCACTATCCACGCGGATCAGCGAATGACGAGTGACGAATATTCCGTAGCCACCGACGGCAGGAGGCGGGCTGTTCAGAATACCGAATGCGGAACGGAGCCCCTGCAAAATTCCACGGAGCGCACGGAGGAGAAACCACGGATTACACGGATGGCACGGATAAGAAAGATGCCTTTCAGTCGAGAGTGCATTCATCCGTGCCATCCGTGTAATCCGTGGTGAACTTGTTCCCGATTCGGGTGCTCCTGCTCTTCGTTGAGATCGCAGACGGCCTCCAGTTCACGATCCGGCCCCTTCGTCATGCGCCATGCGCCATCCTCGATCAGCCCGCCTCCTGCCGTCGGCGGCTACGGATCGTCGTCCTGCGTGCCATCGCACCCGCGCTTTCCATTTCACGAACCCCCGCTACCTTTCTCCCATGCTCCCACACGTCTCACGCCGCGCGATGCTCCGCGGCATCGGCACCGCCATCGCACTCCCGTGGCTCGAATCCATGGGCTCGCTCACCGCATGGGCCGCGGGTACACCGGGCAAACGCACCGCACCGAACCGCCTCGCATTCCTCTACGTCCCGAATGGAAAGGACATGGCGCACTGGACGCCTTCCGCCGAGGGCAAGCTCGGCGAACTGCCCGAGATCCTCTCCGCGCTCGCTCCGGTGAAAAGCGACATCCTCGTGCTCAGCGGGCTCACCGCCGACAAGGCGCGCTCGCACGGCGACGGCGGCGGCGACCACGCGCGCGCGATGGGCGCGTATCTCACCGGCGCGCAGCCGCGCAAGACGGACGGCACGGACATCCGCGCGGGCACCTCGGTGGATCAGCTCGCCGCCTCACGCATCGGCGAAGCGACGCGCATGCCCTCGCTCGAAATCGGCTGCGAGGCCAGCGCGATGGCGGGCAACTGCGACTCCGGCTACTCGTGCGTGTACAGCTCCACGATGTCGTGGAAATCGCCCACGCAGCCGCTGCCGAAGGAAGTGAACCCGCGCATGGCCTTCGAGCGGCTCTTCGGTTCCGCGGGCGCCGCCGAGCGCGCGCACCGCTACGCCTCGCGCAAGAGCGTCCTCGATTTCATCCGCGACGACACGCGCACGCTCGCATCGAAAATCAGCGCCAGCGACCGGCAGAAGCTCGGCGAATATTTCACCTCCATCCGCGAACTCGAACAGCGCATGGACCGCGTCGCGCAGATGCCCGCCATCCAGCCGCCCGCGGGCGTGAAGGCTCCCGAGGGAGTGCCCGGCGACTACTCCGAGCACCTGAAGCTCATGTGCGACATGATGGTGCTCGCCTTCCAGTCGGACATCACGCGCGTCGCCACGTTTGTCCTCGCGAATGAGGGCAGCAACAAAAACTACCCCGCGCTCGGCGTGCGCGAGGGGCACCACGAGCTTTCGCACCACGGCAAAGACGCGGAGAAGATCCGCAAGATCCGCGAGATTAACAAATTTCACGTCACGCACCTCGCCTACCTGCTGGAGAAATTGAAATCCATCCGCGAGGGCGACGGCACGCTGCTCGACCACTGCATGATCGCCTACGGCAGCGGCAACAGCGACGGCGACCGCCACAACCACGACGACCTCCCGCTCGTCCTCGCAGGCCGCGGCGGCGGCACGATCCAGACCGGACGCCACCTCCGCGTCCCCAAGGAAACGCCCATCGCCAACCTCTGGCAGTCCCTCCTCGAACGCATGGACGTCCGCGTCCCCTTCGTCGGCGACAGCACCGGCGCGCTCGGCGGGCTGGTGTAGGAGCTTTGAAAAGTCTTGCTCCATCGCGATCACGACCATCATTTGACGGGCTATGTCCTTGCTAAAAGCGGGAATGGAAACCACGGATGACACGGATGGCACGGATAGGAAGGGACTTGCCGCCGATGGGGTACTCACCCCGTGGGTGAACGGGTTTTCGCCCATCCACCGGCCTAATCTTCTTCATC
>BJFP01000534.1 GCA_014189875.1 Verrucomicrobiota bacterium
TTGTAGATCTCGCCGTTAAAAATGATCACATTCCCGCTCGCGGGATCGTGCATCGGCTGCGCGCCCGTGGGCGACAGGTCCACGATCGAAAGCCGCGTGTGGCCGAACCAGATTTTCCGATCCGGCGAAGTCCACTCGCCCTGCGCGTCCGGCCCGCGATGGCGCAGACAGCCGAGATCCAGCGGCTGTGCGCGTCCACCTGATGAGATCACTGCGGCGATTCCACACATGCTAGTCGTTCATTCGGGCGGCATCATTGCGATGAAACCGCACGCTGCCTCTTAATTGTTTGTCACAGTCGCTCATAACTTCCGTTCGATGGCTCTCTCATACACCGCCAGATAGATGTCGATCATCCTTTTGGTCGCATACTTCCCGGCATTCGCAAAGCCGCGCGCGACTCTCGCCTCCCGCTGGCTTTCGTCTTCGTACAGGACGTTCAGCAAGATGTCGAGGGATGCAGGGATGTCCTCCGGTTCGACGTAGGCCG
The DNA here is from genome assembly GCA_014189875.1 of Verrucomicrobiota bacterium. Lineage (GTDB taxonomy): Bacteria > Verrucomicrobiota > Verrucomicrobiia > Chthoniobacterales > Chthoniobacteraceae > SXWH01. The sequence continues at coordinate 491 of BJFP01000534.1, forward strand.
CGGCCTCCCCTCCCACATCGTTCATCGGCGGCCTTGCCGTGGTGACCACACGGCAACCGCACGCCTCCGCCTCGATGATCGGCCAGCCGAAGCCTTCCTGCAAAGAGGGGAAAAGGAGCAGCTCAGCCGCAGAGTAAATGCTGCACAGATCCTCATGCGAAACGGAGGGCAGTTCCACGATCCGTTCGGACAGCCCCGCCTCGTCAATCAACGCCTTCAGCTCGCCACTGAGCGTCTTGCCGACCATGAACAGCCACAGATCCTCCTGATCCGACGAGCGGCGCAATTCACAAAATATTTCCACCACGCCCTTCCGGTTCTTGTACCACTGCTCGCCGCCCACATGCACGACGTAGCGCACGCCCGGAGGCGGCGCGTGTCCCACCTGCCGCGCCATCTCCAGCACCCGCGCCCTCGCCTGCCCGAGCGGGACCGGGGCACATGTGTTGTTCTGCCCCATCTCGACCAAGATGCAGCGGAGCGTCGCCTGCTCGACCAGCCGGCAAAGATCCCGCCGCGTGGACTCGGAGACACACGCGATATTCTCCGAAGAATGCATTCCGTTCAGAATGATCCGCTGAAGGCGGCGACCGGACCAGCGGGTCGGGTTCTGCGGGATCTCCCCGAGTGCGGAGCGCACGGCCAGCATGTCATGGCACGTCACCACATGCGGCACATCCCGGAGATAGCGTGTGTAAAATGCATTCGAGTGGTCGCAGATGTGGACGACAAACTCCCCCTCCCTCCCCTTCCGCAATTCCGATACCCGGCGTTTCAGCCGCCTTGGAAAAACGAAAAACTTGTCGAGGTATCCCATCCACTTTCCAAACCCCGTGGCACCGGGACGCAACCGGCCAAAAAACGGCTCCGGGCGGACCACCTCGACCTCCACGCCGCGCAGGGCCAGTTCCTTTGCCATCACGGCGGCAAACCGCTGCATGCTCTGCTGCGCATCCGGCTCGTAGTTCGCGATGAGGAGAACACTGAGCTTCGGAACGCCGGGCCGCTGCATTTCCTTCCGCGGATCGGCTTGCGGAATGAGATCAGTGGTTCGTGGATCGGACATCGGGCGTGGTAAAAACAATGTGCGCTTCGGGGGGAGCGGAACCCCATGCATCCCAAGATGCCTCGCTGATTTCAACTCTGGAAAAAACTCTGGAGAAAAACACTGCACAATCCGGTGCCTCGCCGCGGCACGAATCTCTTCGATCGGGATTGAAAGCATGCCGCCCACGCCGGACCTCGCACTGTGTCCGATCGCGGCGGTGACAAGCATCGCATGCACCTCCCGTTCTGCACAGAAATCGAGTCCCTTTCAGTTGACGGCGATCATTTTGATTTCTAGCCTCCGCCCCCATTGAACCACGGAAAAAAACCACCGTTGCATTTGAGCCAAACGCTTCCGACGATCCAAATCGGTGCGCTGATACGCCATGATTGATTCGTGGTATCTCGACCATCTGGCGTGTCCCACCCATGGGATCGGGGTTGAGCTTTCGTCTTCGGGATCCGCTGATTCGGAAGCTCTCTGCTGCGCAAAGGGCTGCCGCTTTCCCGTCGTCGAGGGCGTCCCGGTCATGCTCCCGAACGAGTCGTTCACCGCGACACACGAGAACGTGATCGCAACTCTGCGCGAAGCCGCTGACCCGAAGGCCGCCGGCATCGTGGGCAACCGTCCGCCGGGCACTGACGAGGTTGACGGCTGGGTCCAGGAGATGGTCGCCCTCACAAACAGCCTGCTCTACACGCATCTGGTGGGGCGTCTGGAGCGCTATCCCATTCCGGGGATTCCCCTCACGCCGCGCAAGAAAGGTGACACTTTGCTCGACATCGGTTGCGGATGGGGACGCTGGTGCCTTGCGGCGGCGCGCGCAGGTTTTTTCCCGGTCGGGATCGATACCCAGCTCAAGGCGGCGCTCGCTGCGACGCGGGTGGCGCAGCAGCTCGGTCTGCCGGCGAGATTCGTCGTCGCGGATTCGCGCTATCTGCCGTTTCGCGAGCACACGTTCGACGCCGCGTAC
>BJFP01000535.1 GCA_014189875.1 Verrucomicrobiota bacterium
CGACCGGCAACAAGATCCGCGAGCTGGCCGGCCATCCGGTGGGCACGAACGATCTGGCCTTCCATCCCGACGGCAGGCACCTGTTCTCGTGTGGCCGGGACCAAATGATCAAGATTTGGAATCTCGAGGACGGCAAGCTGGTGCGTGAGTTTGGCAAGTTCGCGGATCGGGGCGTCTGGATCAGCGCAATTTCGATTTCCACCGACGGTCGTCTCCTCGCCGCTGCCGACCGCGCCGGCCAGGTCTTGATTTATTCGCTGACGACTTGACGAATTGACGAATGGCATGAACATTTCAACCGCTACTTCTTCCAAAGAACCAAGAGCCAAAACACCATGAGCAGCAAAACCATTATACACCCCAACGTCTGCGCCGGGCCGATCTCGCGGCGATGGTTCCTCAAGATGGGCACGCTGGGCGTGACCGGGCTCAGCCTGGGGGACGTGCTTCGCCTCCAGGCGGCGCAAAAGAAGACGGGCGGCGCGCCGGACACCGCGGTCATCTACATCTGGCTCGGTGGCGGTCCGCCGCACATGGAGACCTACGACATGAAGCCTAACGCTCCCGAGGAATACCGCGGGCTGTTCCGGCCGATTCGCACCAATGTGCCGGGGATCGAAGTCTGCGAGCACCTGCCCCTGCATGCGAAATGCGCGGACAAATTCACGCTCATCCGCAGCATCGCGCACACATTTTCCGACCACGGCGGCGGCAGCAAACACGTCATGACCGGCCGCCGTCCCGCGACCCCGACGGGCTCGGTCAATGACGCGCCGTCGGTTCCTTCGATCGTCTCCCGGATGCGCGAGCACATTGACATCGGCCTGCCGAACGTCATCACCTCCAGCGACGGCGGGCGCGGCCAGGTGGACACTTACGCCCTCGGTTCCGCGTATCTCGGGCCGAAATATATCCCGTTTGCAGTGGATGGCGATCCCAGCAGTCCGAAGTTTGAAATCAAGAACGTCTCGCTCAACAGCGAGCTTGCCGGGCGGCTGGAAGATCGCGTGCGGTTGCTGAAGAGCGTGGATCAAATGCGCCGGGACATCGACGCGAGCGGGATGATGGCCTCGATGGACCACTTCAACCAGCAGGCGATCAGCCTGATGACCAGTCCGCAGGCCCGTGATGCCTTTGATCTGTCGAAGGAGCCGGAGAAACTGCGCGAACGTTACGGCCGGCATTCGTGGGGACAGCGGGCGCTCATGGCCCGCCGCCTCGTCGAGGCAGGGTGCAGTTTCGTGACGGTGGCCTGGGAGAATCCGTTCGTGTCCGGCGTGGAGCAGCCAAAGAACGGCTACTACAACTGGGATTCGCACGCCACGAACTGCGACCTTTGGGACGACGCGCGAGGCCGCCTCCCGATTTACGACAAGGCCCTGACCGCGCTCATCGAAGACCTCCATGATCGCGGGCTGACGAAGAAGGTGCTGCTCGTGGTCACCGGGGAGTTTGGGCGTTCGCCACGGGTGAGCAAATCAGACGGGCCCAAGGGCCGCCGCAACGGGCGCGAGCACTGGCCGGGAGCCATGTCGGTGCTGGTGGCCGGCGGCGGCATGCAGCACGGCCAGGTGGTCGGATCGACCAATGACAAAGGCGAGCACCCGCACGACCGTCCGCTCACGCCCCCTGATTTGTGGGCTACCGTGTATCGTCATCTGGGCATCGATAAGAATTCCACCATTGACGACCATGCAGGCAGGCCGCAACACCTGCTTCCGTCCGGCGAGCCGATCCGCGAATTGATCTGATCTCGCTGCCCGGCTGCCCGGCAAGTCTCCCCGACATGCCCCGGAACCATCCCGCCGCAGTGCTCGCTCTCGCATTCTGCGCGATGAATCCGCTGCCCGGAGCGGCGTCCGCTGGCGCGCTGGAGGCGTGCCTCCATCAAGACGATCACGGTCGAAGACACGAAGAGGCTATCGCAGGACACGCGCGGCAGGCTGCTGCCCGACGGCCTGACGGCGCTCACGGACGATGCGGCCCGCATGGATACAAGACGTGGAAGGAACTCGGGATCACCGTGGACGAGCACGGGATCGGCCATACGAACCCGAGCGACCCGAGTCGCGACAAGAACGCCGTTCCGATCCGCAAGTTCCACGCCGCGCGGTTGGCGGACCTGGCGAAGCGGCTCGCGGCCATCCCGGAAGGCAACGGCACGATGCTCGACAACACGCTGATCGTCTGGATGAGCGATTCGGCGGAGGAACTGAGGCGCAACAGACACTCTGCATCGAGGGCCAAAGGCCCGGTGATATGCCAGCCCAGGGCAACGCCCTGGGTCTGCGGTCCAAAAAGGACAAAGCCCTGAAGGGGCGTGACAGCTGTTTATCCTAAAAGCGGGAATGGAAACCACGGATGACACGGATGGCACGGATAGGAAGGGACTTGCCGCCGATGGGGTACTCACCCCGTGGGTGAACGGGTTTTCGCCCATCCACCGGCCTAATCTTCTTCATCCGTGGCATCTGTGTAATCCGTGGTAAATCTCATCGCCGTTTTCAGGAT
>BJFP01000536.1 GCA_014189875.1 Verrucomicrobiota bacterium
GGGGTTTTGTTGAGGGCGATGTCGTATGGCCCTTTGAGCCGGATGACGTAATCGCCCTTGAGTTTATTGGCCGCGTAGCCGCGAGCGTCGGTGTTTGCGAGCAGGGTGACCCCGAGTTCGCCGAGCGCGGCGCGCAGGGCATCGAGATCACGGACCTGCGTTTGGATGGTCGTGAAGTGACTCATTTTGTGTTTCTCCTTTCGTTGTGGTTTTCAGGTTTGGATTTTCCGCCGTCCCATTTCGCCGAATTGCGCAACCGCCCGCCGGACAGGCGTGGCGGTGCTGACGGGAGCCGCCGCCGGAATCTGGATTTGGGAATCGTGCATGCTTTCGCATTCCCGGTCGGCGGTCCCCATCAGGACGGACCTCGTGTGCTTGCAACTGCGTGAGCCGTCCGCGGCCACGCGCCGGCACCAGCCGGGACATTCGCAGCTCGTTGATCCGTCCGCATATTGCAGCGTCTGGTAACGGCCGCTCCCGCTGGATGAGGCAAACGTCCAGCATTTGGAAATGGCCAACGGCTTGCTCATGCCGCGAGGTGGAAGCGGCGATGGCCGAGTTGACCGAATTGCTGCACGAGTTCACGGGCATCAGCCTGGGCGAGTTCCCTGGCTTTTCCCGCAAGCGCGCTGAGGCCGTCGCGCAATGAGCGCTGGGCCGAACGGCTGTCCCGGTATTCCGCCGCAGTCCGGGTGAGCAGCTCACGGCGGACCCTTTCGAGCTGCGCCTCCATTTCCGCATCATTGGCGAAGTTCATCTGCTTGAATTGCTCGATGAAGCGGGTGAGCCGGTTGAGCGTCTTTTGATGCACGCCGTCGGTTTTTCCGTCGCTGATGCTCTGGAGCATTTCCTCGCAGAGGGTCGCGGTCTGCTCGCGCAGGGAGGTCACGCATTCGGCCACGAAGTTCTCCACGTCGCCGCGAATTTTCGCTGAGGCCGCATGTGCCGCCTGCTGCCGTGCAGCGATCACCTGCTGCTGTTCGGCAACGGTGATCAATTCCGTGGAGAGCTTTTCGGGCACGGCGATCTGAAACATCGTCGCGTCGAAGCCGAATTGTTTGTTGAGCGAGATCGGGAATGCGCTGGCGATGGTGGCGATGAGCCTGTCCGGATTTCGCACGAGCTTCGCGGCCTGGGTCTGCCATTCGTCCATCGCGCTCTGGCGGTGCCGGGCGTAGTGGGCGATGAAGTTCTCCTTCGCCAGCCAGAATTCGCCTTCGAGGGCGCGCAGCTTGTCGGTGGTGTCCGCGAGCCGTGCGTTGGGCAGGAAATGCCCGAGCCCGTTGAGGAACGGAAACGTGTTGGTGTCGATGAGCGCATGGGCGCGGCCTTCGATGAGGGCGAGTTCGGCGGTGGCTTCCTTGGGCAGAATGCGCTTGTGGCCGAGGCTGATGAGCCGGTCGGACACGGCGTCGGCCTTGAGCCCGATGTCTTCGGGTTTGAGTTTCTTGCAGCCGCGCCAGTAGCGCACGCTGACGTTGATGAGCACGCCCTCGCGGGTGAGGACGTCGAGCAGGTTGTTCATGGTATGGTTTTCCTTTCTTGTTTTCGCCGCGGGCGAATTGCCGGCGCGGGTTGGGTTGGAATTACGCAGCGGGATCGATGGGATGGGATTCGACCTCGATTTCGTCCGGGTGGACGATGAGTTGAGCCCCGAGTCCAAATGGCTCCCGCTGCAGGATCAGGTTGATGAGTATGACGGCTTCGCGCGCCTGATTGTCGTCGCTGCCGCGTGTGACTTGCCCGGCGTCAAACTGGAGTGACAGCCGGTGGATGGTGATGGCTTTCACGCTGCCGTCCTTTCCTTGGCGGAAGGTTTGCGGCGCGGTTTGCGAAGCCGGGTGACTTCCCGGTGCAGCCATTCCCCCGTGTTGATGGTTTTGATCTTCCGCGCCGTGATGAGCGCGGCACCTCCGCCGAACGCATCCACGCGCGGCTTGGAACAATCATTCGACCATTCCAGTGTGACGTGTCCCTCGGGAGTGAAGCGTTGCAGGAGATGTTGGATGAATGCGCAGACGGCATCGATCCCGCCATTGCTGGAGTGCAGCCAGAGCCCCCGGTTCTGCGAGGCATCATTGGCGTCCGTCTCAAACAGCCAGTCATCGGTCACGTCACGCAGGGACTCCGGAAAGTCCGCTGCCATTTCGTTGCCGAGCTGAATACCGGACGCATGCTCCGCAAGCTGGATGGCGTATTCCACGGCTTCTTCCGTGGGCAGCGGTACGATGAGGCTGAAGTTGGTGAAGTAATCGGCCATGTTTTGTTTTCCTTTCTGTGGGTGCGCGGACGACTGCCCGCGCGGGGTTGATGTTTTGAAATTGGACGATGCCGGGCTGGACGGGCTTTCACCCATCCAGCCCGGCAATCGTGTGCGGACTTCGCGATCTGATTTCGGACTAGATGCGGACGCCCTGGAGCGAGCGGAGTGTCTGCCGCACGGACTGAATCTCTTTGTCGCTGGATTTGTTTTCGCGCTGAGCCTGCTTGAGCAGCTCGCCGAGCTTGTT
>BJFP01000537.1 GCA_014189875.1 Verrucomicrobiota bacterium
AGGCCCGTCGCCCGCCTGGCCGATCATCGAGGCCGTCGGCGGCGAGAGATCGATCTGCTGGCTGGCCGCGAGCATCGCGTCGCGGATGCACTCGGCGTCGAGGCGGCGCTTGCTCACGCGCCAATGCAGCGCGTTCTCCGGATCGGCGGCAAATGCGGCGGGCTCGTATTCGGAGGAAAGCTGGTACGCGTGGCTCATCACGATGTCGCGGGCGAGCTTCTTCACGCTCCAGCCGTAGCCGCCAGCGGACGACGGCGTCTGGAATTTCACCGCGAGGAAATCGAGCAGCGCCTGGTTGCTCGGCTTCTTGCCGGTCGTGCCGAAATTATCCGTGCTCTCCACGATGCCGCGCCCGAAGAGCGTGTGCCAGACGCGATTCACCATCACGCGCGACGTGAGCGGATTCTGCGGTGACGTGATCCACTCCGCGAGCTGGCGGCGCCCGCTTTCCTTTGCGGGAATGGCGGGCGCGGACTCGGTGCTGAGCACTGCGGGGAAGCTGCGCGGCACTTTGTCCGTCGGCTTGTCCGCCTCGCCGCGCGCGTAGAGCGCACTGTCGCGCACCGATGCAAATTCCGGCGGACGGCCAAGCCTCGCCTGGGGGCCGCGACGCATGAATTCGCCGATGCGCCCGAGCCCGGTTGGCGCAGTTGTGGGCAGATCCTTCACCCCCATCGCGAGCGCCTTCGCCTGCCCCGTTTCATCGAAGCCCTTGATCTGCGTCTCCAGCGAACCAATCTGCGTGACCATCGCGAGAATGCGCTGACGCTCGTTCCCGGCGGGTGGCGTGCCGGGCCCCTTCCCTCCACCCATCCGCGCGGCGAACATCTCGCGCTGCTCCTTCTTCAGATCCTCGAGCCGCTTCTTCATGCGATCGAGTTCGGCGGCGGAGACCGCCTTGCCCGTCGTGCCGGCGCTCTTCGGAATCTCGATGAGTTCCGTGCCGTGACGGTTTTGGATTCCGTTCGCCGTGCCGAAGAGCGTGTCCGTGCTGAGGAAAATTCCCGCAAGCGCGTAGTATTCGCGCTGCGAGATGGGATCGAACTTGTGATCGTGGCAGCGCGCGCACGCGATCGTGAGCCCGAGCATCGCCTGCGAGACCGTGTCCACCTGCTCGTCCGCGAGATCGAGGCAGAATTGCCGCGGGTTCTGTTCGTTCAAACCCTTCGGCCCGATCGCGAGGAATCCCGTCGCGACGAGATGCTCGGTCTTCTGGGTCTCACTCGATGCCGGCAACAGATCGCCCGCAAGCTGCTCGCGCAAAAATTGGTCATACGGCTTGTCGCTGTTGAACGCCGCGATCACGTAGTCACGATAACGCCACGCGTGCGGGAACGCGATGTTCACGTCCTTGCCGCTGCTCTCGGCATAGCGCGCGACATCGAGCCAGTGGCGGCCCCACCGCTCGCCGAATTGCGGCGATACGAGCAGCTTGTCCACCCACTTGCCGAGCACGGCCTGCTGCTGCGCCGCATTCGCGCCCGCGGCTTTCCAGTCGTTGAAAAATTGCCCAACATCCACCGGCGACGGCGGCAGGCCGATGAGATCAAAATAGATCCGGCGCAGCAGCGTCGCAGGATCTGCGTCGCCGACGGGCTTCATCTTTTTGTCCTCCAACGCAGCGAGGAGAAACCGATCCACATCGCCATGCGCCCACACGGAGTTCTTCGGCTGCGGCACCGTCTGCGGCTTCGGCGCCTGGAATGCCCACCAGTTCTTCGCGTCCTCCTTGCTGTATTTTTTCACGACCTTCGCAGCGCCGTCGCGCGGATCGGGCGCGCCCATTTTCACCCACGTCTCGAAGTCCGCGATCACCGCCGCGGGCAGCTTGCCACCGCTCTTCTCGGGCGGCATCGCGAAGTCCTTGTTCGTGTACCGGATCGCCTCGATCAAAATGCTGTCGGCGAGATTTCCCGGCACCACCGCGGGGCCGCTGTCGCCACCGCGCCGCGCGCCTTCGCGTGTGTCGAGCACGAGACCGCCCTTCACCTTGTCGGCTTTTTCCGAGTGGCACTTGTGGCATTTCTCCGCGAGCACGGGCCGGATCTTCTTCTCGAAAAAGTCGAGCTGCTCGGCGGTCGGCTTTGGCTCTGCGGCAGGTTGAATCGCAGGCTCGTCGGCTTTCGCCGCCGGTTTCTTTTCCTGTTCGACGGCGGCCCAGAGTGCGCCGGTGGCGGCAAGCGTGAGCGGGAGAATGATGCGCAGTTTCATGACGGTGTCGTGCTTCAACCGGAGCAGACGCGACAAGTTGCTCGCAAATTACACGCGTCTCACGCACAGCATTGCGCATGATTTCAGACGACCACGGCGTGGACATCGCCTGCACTGACGCCCGAACATGCGCGTCTCGACGCGGAGGCGCACCGCGAGGCAAACTGGAAACGCTGGGGCCCGTACCTCAGCGAACGGCAGTGGGGCACGGTGCGCGAGGACTACTCGGCGGATGGAAATGCGTGGCGCTACTTTCCCTTCGAGCACGCGCGTTCGCGCGCATACCGCTGGGGCGAGG
>BJFP01000538.1 GCA_014189875.1 Verrucomicrobiota bacterium
AACCCATTACATCACCATAGCCGACCGCCCTGCGGCGCGGGCAGCCAACGCGCCCAGCAGCGCGAGGAAGAACAGCGAACTACCCGAAACAACCCAGACAAGCGCGGATACTGGCACCGCCAGGACAAGCAGGAGTGGCAGGGCGGCACCGACTGCGAAAGTGCCCGCCGAAGCAAATGCCGCCTGAATTGGTCGCGCGCTCAGGGTGTCGGAGATGCCCAGTTCGTCACGCGCATGGGCACCCAGTGCGTCCTCGGCCATCAATTGAGTGGCGACCTCGTTGGCGAGATTAGCGCCTTTGCGCCTTTGCCTGACATCCCTCCGCCGGATTTAGGTTTATTCGCAAGAATCCATTCCGAGATGATGGGAACTGCATCCTCCCAACTGCGCGCTCACCACTCCTCCGTCACCGTCTTGCAAAGCCCGATGAATGTCTCCTCGACCATGCTCATCCGCCGCCCCTCCCAGTGCAGGATTCCCCAGCGGCGCTTGAGCTTTCTTTTTCCCAGCGGCAGCGCGACGAGCGTGCCTGCCTTGATCTCATTTTTCGCCGTCCACGGCGCGAGGATGCTGATGCCGATACCCAGCTTCACGAGTTCCTTGATAGCCTCCATGTTCCCCAGGTCGAGCTGGCTGAAGAGCACGATGTCATCCGCGCGGAAATGCTCCTCGATCATCTCCGAAGTGTAGCTCCTGCGTTTGTACACGATGTAGTTCTGCCGCGCGATTTCGTCGCGCTCGACCTTCCCGGCGCGTGCCCAAGGATGCTGCGGGCTCACGATGAATTGCAGCTCGTCCGTGAAAAGCGGGCGGAAATCCAGCGGCTCGCCGCGCCGCGGTTCGAGGTTCACCGCGAGGTCAATCTTGTGGTTCCGCAGCGCTTCGATCATCTCGGGCGTGTCTCCCGGCTCGATCGAGATCGTGCAGTTTGGGAAGCTGTCCTTGAATTCGCGTAGCACGCCCGGCAGCACGTGCTGGCACGCCGTCGTGCTCGCGCCGAGGCGCAGCCGGCTCTGGCCCCATTTGCCGAGACGCCCGAGTTCCGCACGCGCCTCGGACATCTCGGCGAGGATGCGCGTCGCGCGTTCGAGGAGCTGTTCGCCGGCCTGCGTGAGCACTGCTTTTTTGCCCATCTTGTCCAAAAGACGACAGCCCGCCTCGCCTTCGAGCGCCTTCATCGAGTGGCTCACGGCGGATTGCGAGAGGTGAAGCTCCCGCGCGGTCTCCGTAAAGCTGCCCGTGCGGGCGAGGATGGTGAAGGCACGGAGTTGCCTGCTGTCGAGCGGTTGCGGCATGGTATGAATCAAATTCATGCACCGCATGAAAAAGTGGCAAGTTATTTATGATACCGTTTCTCCGCCGTGGCACGCGCACGGCTAGCACCGCGTGCTATCGCAAAAAACACGCCAGCACAGACGGCCCGTCTCGAACGGAGCCGGGGCAAGCATCAGCCAATCCGCATCGGCTTCGTCGGTCTCACCGACTGCGCGCCGCTCATCATGGCGCGCGAGCTTGGGCTTTTTGAAAGGCACGGACTCGATGTCGAGCTGAGCCGCGAACTCGGCTGGGCGACGGTCCGCGCGAAGATCACCCATGACGAACTCGACGCCGCGCATGCGCCTGCGGGATTGCTTCTCGCGACGGCTGCCGGCCTCGGCGGCGTCAGCGCCGAGTGCCTCACGGGCGTCGTGCTGAACCTGCACGGCAACGCTATCACGCTCTCACAGCGGCTCTGGAATGCGGGCGTCCGCGACGGCGCGACGCTGCGAGACTATGTGCGCAGGCGCAAACGCCCGGTCACGCTCGGCACGGTGTACCAATGGTCGTCGCACTCGGTGCTGCTCCGGCTCTGGCTGAAGCGCCACGGCCTTGATTGTGAAAGCGACGCGCGAGTGGTGGTGGTGCCGCCCTCGCAGATGGTTGCCCACCTGCGCGCTGGGCATCTCGACGGATTCTGCGCGGGCGAGCCGTGGAACTCGCTCGCCGTGATGTCCCGCGCCGGGTGGGTGGTCGCGCGCAGCGCGGAGCTGGCGCCGCTGCACCCGGAGAAGGTGCTCATGGTGCGTGCAGATTTTGCCGAGCGCCACGACGAGCAACACACGGCGCTCATCGCTGCGATCCTCGAGGCCGCGCGCTTTTGCGATGAGCCTGCAAACCGCGAAACAGTCGCGGAGACGCTCGCGAGGCCCGGCTGCGTCGGCGCGGATGCCGACGCGATCCAGCAGAGCATGCGTTCCGTGTACGATTTCGGAAATGGCCGCATCGAGCCGTGCCAGGGCTTCAATATTTTCGCCCGCGAAAACGCAAGCGAGCCCGATGAGCGCAAGGCCGTGTGGGTCGCGCAGTCGCTCGTGTCGAGCGGACTCGCGACCGCCGCGCAGCTCCCGCTGGAGCAATGCGTGAAGACTTTCCGCTCCGACATTTTTGCGCGCGCCTCCGTGCTCGCGCAGGCCGGGCCGCTCGCGACGCCCGGCCTCATTTCCACCGCAGCCTGAGAAAATCTAACC
>BJFP01000539.1 GCA_014189875.1 Verrucomicrobiota bacterium
GCTTGAGTTGAATCGCGCGCTGATAGGCGTTCATCGATTCCTCGAACTGCCCTTGCTCGAACAGCGCGAGGCCGAGGTTGTTCTGCGTCTCAGCGATTTCCGAAACTTGCAGCGCCTGCCGATACACGGTCACCGCCTCATCGAAGCGGCGAAGGTCCGAGAGCGCGTCGCCGAGGGCGTGGCAGGCGGCGGGATAGTCCGGCTTGATCGCGATGGCCCGGCGCAAGGCGGTGATTGCCTCCCGGGTCATGTGCTTCTGCCTCAGCGATACTCCCAGATTGTAGCAGGCCTCCGCATACTCCGGGCGCAACTCGATCGCGCGGCGGAACGAGGCAATCGCTTCGTCGGTCCGCCCTTGTTCGCCGAGGGCATTGCCAAGGTCGTTGTGGGCCATCGCGTACTCGGGCTGAAGCTCGATGGCGCGTCTGCACGCGGCGATGGCTCCGTTCAGTTCGCCTTTGAGCGTCAGCGCGTGGCCCAGGCTGCTGTGCGCGCCGGCGTAGTCCGGCTCAAGTTCGATGGTTCTGCGGTAAGCGTTGATCGCCTCATCAAGACGACCGGCATCGAACAGCACGGTGGCGTGGTTCGAATGGAACACCGAGTTTTCCGGAGCCAGCGCAACCGCCTGTCCGATGAGTTCCGCGGCCGCATCGTGGTGCCCGGTTTGATGCGCGAGCAATCCGAGTTGGTGGAGGGCATCCGCGTGACGCGGTTCCGCTGCCAGAATCTGGCGGTAGAGCACCTCCGCCTCCGGCAGTCGCCCGGCCTGGTGGTGCTGGAGCGCGAGTTGGAATGATTGCTGGACGGTCATGTTGGAAACTTCCTGCACCGGCTCGCGTGCAGGGTCTCGTCCCTGTGTTTCACATGCGCCCCGGTTCCGCCTTATTTCCCGGAGGCCGGCTTGCCCTCGGCGGAAGGGCTGGGCTTGAACTCCGCGGCCAGCTTCCGGGCCTCCTTGACGACTTCGGGAGGGCGCGTGGGCAATAGTTCAAGGAGAAGCTTCACAGCCATCGGCTCGTGGGCGCGTTGGGCGAGGAGGAGCCACTTCAAGGCTTCGACATGCTTCGATGCGTCTGTGCCAGCGGGGCCGAGTTTCTGGCCGAGATTGCTCATGCCCTTCGGATCGCCATGCTCGGCCGCCTTGCGATACCAGAATATTGCTTTTTCAAGGTCAACTTTGACGCCCAGCCCTTCGTCATAAATGGAGCCCACCATGTTTTGGGCTGCAGCGTGGTCTGCCTCGGCCGCTCTGATGACATACTCGTATGCCTTGCGATAGTCTTGTGCGTGCCTGTGCATGCCGTGGTAGTAAAATTCTCCCTTCACGAAGCAAGCGTGGGGGAGATCTTGGGCGATGGCCTTGTCGATCCATTTCAGGCCATCGGGTTCATTCACTGGGACACCCCGGCCTTTGAGCAATGCCTGCCCATAGTTCAGTTGGGCCTTGGCACCACCCTTCTCCGCGCCTTTGCGGAACCACTCGGCGGCGACTGCGAGATCCTTTTTCACGGCGAAGCCGTTGGCATGGAAATAACCCACGCCACCCATGGCTTCGGCGTGCCCCTGGTCGGCGGCTTTCTGGATGAGTTCAAGGGCCTTGGTGTGATTCTTTGCGACGCCCAGGCCGCGGATGTATGACTGGGCAAGACGGTATTGCGCATCGGCGTCGCCCTTTTCGGCGGCGGCGGTGAGCTGTGCGATCGATTTCTCCTCCGCTCTCACGATGGAGCAGGTGATGAGGCAGAGCAGAATCGTGGCAATGCGGAGCAGGCGGCGTTTCATGGTTGCGGATGTGGCTGCATGGAAGAGGTGAAAAGTGAGAAGTCGGCGATCGTCGGGCCAATGCCATCCGGCGTCAGTCTTCGCCGCCGCCGTAGCCGAGGACTTCGATGGTGATGATGGAGGGCGGCTCATCCTTGGCAATCGGTTGGGCTTGCTGCGTCCGATCACGGGTCACGTCGTTCGTGACCGAGTTTTGCGCGGCACTCTGGTTGCCGGCGCTGGTCATCCCGCTGATGTTCGGCACGGCGACGGACGGCCCGGACGAGGTGCCGCTGGCCGTTCCGGCGACTTGGATGTTCGAGGCATTCAGAACCGTGGTGGCGGCGATATTCAGGTTGCCGGTCGAGCGGATGCCGGCGTCGCCCGCGTCCACGGTGCCCTTGGGCGCGATGAGATCCACGTCGCCCGCCTTCACTCCCGCGACGGAGGCGAGCACGCCGATTCCGCCGCCGGTGGCGAGGCCGCCGAGTTCGATCTTCACGTCCGCGCTGGTGACATCGATGGAGACGCGTGTGGGCGGCGCGGTGACGACGGTCTTCGGGGCAGTTCCGGCGGCGATGTTGCCATTCGTGGACCAGATCAGGACGTCGCCGCCACGCAGGGTGAAGATGCGCGCCTGGCCGATGTCCACGCTGCGATCCGTGAAGATGGAGACCGCGCCGCCGAATTCCGTGACGATGCCGGGAGGCGTGAGCGGATTGCCAAAGATGTCCGACGCCATGG
>BJFP01000540.1 GCA_014189875.1 Verrucomicrobiota bacterium
CTCGCGAACGGCCAAAAGCCGAAGCGCTCGTGGGACGATGTCACGGACGCCGAGAAGCGCACCTTCGAGCGGCTCGGCATCCCCGAGCAGGAGCGCAAATTCCTCGCGGGCGTCGAGGCGCAGTTCGACTCCGAGGCCGTGTACTCGAACATGAAAAAGGCGCTCGGCGACGAGGGCGTGATCTTCGTCGGCAGCACCGAGGGGCTGAAGGAGCATCCGGAGATTTTCCGCAAGTGGTTCGGCAAAGTGATCCCGACGGGCGACAACAAATTCAGCGCGCTCAACGCTGCCGTGTTCAGCGGCGGCTCATTCATCTACGTGCCGAAGGGCGTGAAGGTGAAGCATCCGCTCCAGGCGTATTTCCGCATCAATGCGGAGAACTTCGGCCAGTTCGAGCGCACGCTCATCATCGCCGACGAAGGTTCCGAGGTGATGTACATGGAAGGCTGCACTGCGCCGAAATTTGAGACGGCGACGCTGCATTCCGCAGTCGTCGAACTCGTCGCCATGAAAGGCGCGAAGCTGCAATACATCACGGTGCAAAACTGGAGCGCGAACGTCTTCAACCTCGTGACCAAGCGCGCCATCGCGCACGAGGAGGCCGAGGTGAAATGGATTGATTGCAACATCGGCTCGCGCCTCACGATGAAGTATCCCGGCGTCGTGCTGAAGGGCCGCAAGGCCCGTGGTGAAGTGATCTCCATCGCGCTCGCCGGGGACGGCCAGCACCAGGACACCGGCGCAAAGATGATCCACGCCGCCGACGAGACCACGTCGAACATCGTCAGCAAGAGCATCAGCCTCGGCAAAGGCCGCGCGACCTATCGCGGGCTCGTCCACATTCCGAAGCACCTCAAGGGCTGCAAGAACAACACCGAGTGCGACGCGCTGCTCATCAATTCCACGTCGCGCACGGACACCTATCCCGCCATCACCACGCGTGGCACTGGCAACGCCACGCAGCACGAGGCGAGCGTCTCGCAGATTTCCGCCGAGCAGATCTTCTACATGCAGCAGCGCGGGCTCACAAAGGCGCAGGCGATGAGTCTCTCGGTGAACGGCTTTGTGAACGACCTCGTCCGACAGTTCCCGATGGAATACAGCGTCGAGCTGAAGCGCCTGATCGATCTCGAAATGGAAGGAAGCGTCGGCTGATGAATTCCGTCCTCGACGTCCCCGTCATTCTTCCGGCGAAAACAAAATACTCTGTGATCACCAGCGGCCCGGATTTCGCCAGCCACCCCGCGTACTTCCGCGAACGCCAGCAGGCGGCGTGGGATCAATTCGCAAAACTTCCGATGCCCCTGCGCACAGATGAGCACTGGCGTTTCGCGGATCTCAAGGCGGTGGACCTCACGCCGTTTCAGCGCGCAGAAGCCGTCACCGACGCAGACGCGCTTCTCACGCGCTCGCTCGGCCTCGCGGAAACTTCCGGCCGAATGGTCTTCGCAAATGACCGCGTCATCGCGCAGGAATTCCACGGCGATGCGCTCCGCGCAAAAGGCGTGCTCTGGATGCCGCTCGAGCAGGCCTTCGCCGAGCAGCGCGAACTCATCGAGCGCCATTTTCTGCAAGAGGACGCCATCCTCGGCTCGCAGAAATTCGCCGCACTGCACGCCTCGCAGGTGCGCAACGGCATGTTCCTCCACGTCCCGCGCGGCGTGGAAATCGCGCTGCCCGTCGAGTGCTTCCATTGGTCGCAGGGCGCGCACACAAGCACCTTCCCGCACACGCTCATCATCGCGGAACCGATGAGCAAAGTGACCGTCGTGGATTATTTCCAATCCGCCGGTGAAGACCCAGCGCTCGTCATCGGCGCGAACGACATCATCATCGGCGACGGCGCAAAGGTCACCTACATCGCCGTGCAGCAGCACAGCCGCGACACCCTCGCCTTCCGGCTGAACAACACCGTCGTCGCCCGCGACGCCAGCGCGCTCGCGCTCGTGCTGAACCTCGGCGGACGCTACGTCCGCAGCGAAGCCGTGAGCCATCTCCGCGGCCCCGGCGGCCGCAGCGACATGCTCAGCATTTCCGCCGCCGAGGGCACGCAATGCGTGGACCAGCGCACGCTGCAAATCCACGAGGCGCCGAACACCGCGAGCGATCTGTTTTACAAGAATTCGCTGAACGACCAATCGCGCACCATCTTCACCGGCCTCATCCGCGTGGACCCCGGCGCGCACAAGACGGATGCGTATCAGAAGGTCCGCAACCTCCTGCTCAGCGACGAAGCCGAGGCGAACAGCGCCCCCGGCCTCGAAATCAAAGCCGACGACGTCCGCTGCTCGCACGGCGCGACCAGCGGCCAGGTGGACATCGAGGAACTCTTCTACCTCCTCTCGCGCGGCATCCCGCTGCGCGCAGCACAGCGCCTCGTCGTCTTCGGCTTCCTGAATGAAGTCACCGAGCGCATCCCCAGCGAACCGCTGCGCGAACTGCTCCGGGAAAAGCTGCACGCTAAGCTCGGCTGAGGCCGTTCCATCGTCGGCCCGTTTAGAG
>BJFP01000541.1 GCA_014189875.1 Verrucomicrobiota bacterium
ACTGCATTCCGCCAACTCGCCGCCGTGCCGGGCATTTCCGAAGTGCCGCTCGTATTCCTCTACAACAAGCGCGACCTCCCGAATGCCGCGCCGCTCGAACACCTCGACGAAGTGCTGAACCGCGCCGGCGCACCGCGCTTCGCGACCGTGGCGACGACAGGCGAGGGACTCGCGGAGGCGCTCTCGGAACTCTCGCGGATCGTGGTGCGGTAGCGGGACAAAAGTGGTTCGAGCTTTAGCTCGAAACCTCGGGCTAAAGCCCAAGCCACATTCAGCCGCGCAGCCGTGCGATGATCTTCTCCGTGTCATACACGCACCCGGCCCATGCGCCGCCGCTGAGCGACTGCAGCTCGGCCCACAGGCGCGTGTCGTCGGGCAGCGCGGCGTGCGGCACGAGGTCGTCGCGCATCGCGCGCGCGGCGAGGATGCGCGCGCCTTCCTCGGATGAAAACGTGCGATCATTTTCGCCGGTGAAATCCACGCTGCCGGTCATCGCACTGCGATCGATCACGATGCAGATGCGGTCGCCGTCGCGTAGCTTTCCGAGCGGGCCTCCCGCGAGCGCCTCGGGCCCGATGTGCCCGATGCACGCGCCGGTGCTCACGCCGCTGAACCGCGCATCCGTGAGCAGCGCGACATCTTTTCCGAACGGCAAATGTTTGAGCGCGCTCGTGACCTGATACGTCTCCTCCATGCCCGTGCCCATCGGCCCGATGCCCGCGATCACGAGCACGTCGCCGCTCTGGATTTTCCCTCCGCGGATCGCCGCAATCGCCGCGGCCTCGCTCGCGAAAACGCGCGCACCGCCCTCGTGACGGTACACGCCATCCGCGCCGACGACGCTCGAATCGATCGAGGTCGCCTTCACCACGCTGCCCTCGGGCGCGAGGTTGCCGACGGGGAAAATCATCGTGCCGGTGAGTCCGCGCTCCTTCGCACGCGCGGGCGGCAAAATCACATCGTCGGGATCCACACCGTCGAGTTCGCGGAGCAGCGCGCGGAATTTCGCGCGGCGTTCGCTCGCGTGCCATACGTCGAGATTTTCGCCAAGCGTGCGGCCCGTCGCGGTGAGCACGCTGCAATCGAGCAGGCCGAGCGCGCGGAGGTGGAGCATCACCTCGGGCGTGCCGCCGGCGAGGAAGACGCGCACGGTCGGATGGCCGACGGGGCCATTCGGCAGCGCGTCCACGAGACGCGGCGTGGCGCGGTTCGCCGCGATCCAGTCGTCCACTTTTGGAATCGTGAGGCCCGCGGCGTGTGCGATGGCGGGGATGTGGAGCAGCAGATTCGTCGAGCCGCCGATGGCCGCGTGGACGACGAGCGCGTTGCGGATGGATCCGTCGGTGAGGATGTCGCGACCGCGGAGTCCGCGTGCATCGAGATCCACGACGGCCTGCGCGGAACGCACCGCGATGTCGAGCCACACGGCCTGTCCGCTCGGCGCGAGCGCGGAGTGCGGCAGCGCGAGGCCGAGCGCCTCGGCGATGACCTGCGACGTGGCCGCAGTGCCGAGGAATTGGCATCCGCCGCCGGGCGAGGCGCACGCACGGCAGCCGAGTTCGGCGGCTTCCCGCAGCGACAACATGCCGTGTGAAAAGCGCGCGCCGATGGTCTGGATTTTTCCCGCATCCTCGCCACGCGTCGGCGGGAGCGTGACTCCGCCGGGCACGATCACACCGGGCAGATCGCGCATTCCCGCAAGCGCCATCATCATCGCGGGAAGTCCCTTGTCGCACGTCGCCACGCCGATCACGCCGCGGCGCAGCGGCAGCGAGCGGATGAGGCGGCGCATGACGATGGCGGCGTCGTTCCGATACGGCAGCGAGTCGAACATGCCGTGAGTGCCCTGCGTCCGCCCGTCGCAAGGATCGCTCACCGCGCCCGCAAACGGCACGCATCCGATCCGCCGCAGTTCTCGTGCAGCAGCCTCGACTTGCATCCCGATTTCAAAATGCCCCGTGTGATACCCGAGCGCGATCGGCTTTCCATCCGGCGAGCGCAGCCCGCCCTGTGTGCTGAGCACGAGAAATTGCGGCCCGTTCGCAAGCGCGGCGTCCCATCCCATGCCGACATTTTGCGTGAGCCCAAAAAGATCGCCGCTCGGTGCACCGCCGAGCATTTCTGCGGTGAGCGGCAGCGCGCCTTCCGGGCCGGCGGCGTGCGTGCGGATTTGGAAAATGTCGGGGTTGTCAGCGGTGGAATTAGTGGCCATGCGGGTGTCGGATGTTTGGGAAATGCAGCGGACGATTCATTCGGACGCGGAGGCGGAGAGGTTGGCGGATAGCGCCCCGGAGGAAAACAGGATATTCTCATTCTTCGTCCGCGCCTGCACTTCCCCCTGTGCAAGTGCGTGTTCGGGATTTCGCACATCGTGTTGCCTCAAGTCAAAATGACACCGTGGAGTAAAAAAGGAGCGATACGTTGCCTCATAACTCGTGACACCGGAGGCGGTGGGGTTTTGGCGCGAAAACGGCCCTCTGGAAGGAGCCCGTAGGGC
>BJFP01000542.1 GCA_014189875.1 Verrucomicrobiota bacterium
AGATCCTCGTCGAGGAACGGCACGCGCAGTTCGAGCGAGACCGCCATGCTCATCTGGTCCGAGTCGCGCAGCAGCGTCTGGCCCATGTACACGGACATCTCCGCCCAGCTTATTTTTGCAAAGTCGTCACCAAACTCCGGCGACGGCAGCGTGCGCAGCGGGCTCACGGGCAGTCCCGCCTTCCGCAGCATGGCATCGGTCCACAGCCTGCGCCTCCAGATCGCGATCGCCATGATGTCCCCGCCGGGGAGATCGGCGATGCGCTCACCGATTTTCCCAAAGCCGCGCGAGATCCGGCGCATCCACTGCGGCATCCCGGCGAGGCGGCGCAAGATCGGCGCATCGCGGAAACTCGGATACCCGCCGAATAGCTCATCACCGCCGAGGCCGGAAAGCGCGACCTTGATTCCCGATTCCGCGACTTTTTTCGAGACGATGTAGGTATTGATGGCGTCCTGCGATGGAGCGTCCATGCGGTTCACGGCCTCCTCCACGAGGCGCACGATTTCATCCTGGCCGAGTTCGATCCGGTAATGATCCGTCTGATATTTTTTCGCGACGATGTCCGCGATCTGCGTCTCGTCGAACTCGCCCTCGGAAAAGCCGACGCTGAACGTCTGGAGCCTCCCCGGCCCGAGCGCACGCGCGGCAAGAGCCGTGACGACGGACGAATCAATGCCGCCGCTCAGGAACGAGGCCACGGGCACGTCGGCCATCAGGTGCTCCTCGACGGCCGTCTCGAGCAGCTTGCGCACGCGCTTCGGCGCGTCCTCACCGCGCGAGAGCGGGTATGCCTTCTTCGGCCAGTAGTGCTCGGTCCCCACGGTCGTGTCGGCGTTCACCGTCATCGAGCTTCCGCCCGGAAGGATGCGCGTGCGCGGAAAGATGAAGCCGTCCTCGGGACACGATCCCCACTGGAGGTAGGCGCTCACGCTGCGGCTGTCATAGACCGGCCCCGTGTCGTCGAGGAGCGCGCGTGCCTCGGATGAAAAGCGCAGCACTCCCCGCGATCGCGTGTAGTACAGCGGCTTGATGCCGGACGGCCCGCGCGCGACGAAGAGGCCCTGCGTCGCGGCGTCGTAAATCACAAATGCAAACATGCCCTTCAGCCGCGGGAGCATCGCCTTTCCCCACACGCGGTAGGCCACCAGCAGCGTCTCCGTGTCCGAAGTCCCAATCCATTTCACATCCGCCCCGGAAGCCCGCAACTCCTCGCGCAGCTTCGCGTGGTTGTAGATCTCGCCGTTAAAAATAATCACATTCCCGCTCGCGGGATCGTGCATCGGCTGCGCGCCCGTGGGCGACAGGTCCACGATCGAGAGCCGCGTGTGGCCAAACCAGATTTTCCGATCCGGCGAAGTCCACTCGCCCTGCGCGTCCGGCCCGCGATGGCGCAGACAGCCGAGATCCATCGGCCCGGCAAATCCGTCGGCTACCATTACTGCGGCGATTCCACACATTCTAGTCGGTTATGGAGGGCTTCAGCATGGATGAAAATGGCGGCGCGTCGCGCAAAATTTTGGTCATGTTTGCGTCATCAAGCCAGTGACTTCTGTGACCTCTGCATGAGGGCGCTCCGATACAACGCCACGTAGCCCTCGATCATCTGCGCCGTGGAATATTGCGCCGCATTCGCGAGGCCGCGCTCGATTCTCTCCTGCCGCTGCCGGGCATCCTCGTACAGCACATTCAGCAGGACATCGAGCGACGCTCCGAAATCTTCCGGCTGCAAATACGCCGCCGCATTTCCACCGATGTCATTCATCGGCCCGCGACCAGTGGTCACCACGCGGCATCCACACGCCTGAGCCTCGATGATCGGCCAGCCGAAGCCCTCCTGCAGCGACGGAAAAAACAGCATCTCCGCCGCGGAATAAATCGCACACAGATCCTCGTGCTCGACCGCGGCGAATTCCACGACCCGATCCGCAACTCCCAGTTCCTCGATCCGCGCCCGCAATTCCGGCCCGAGCGGCCTCCCGGCCATCATGAGCCACAGATCCGTCTGATCGGTCGCGCGCTGCAATTCGCCGAACATCTCCACGACCGCGCGGCGGTTTTTGTACCACGAGTCATCGCCGACATGGAGGATGTAGCGGCCCTCCACTGGCAGCGTCCTGCCCTGCACACCGAGGAGCGAGCCCACGCGCGCACGCGCCTCGTCCCTGGCCATCGGGTGAAAAGGCGCGTTCAATCCGTTCTTCACCACGGAAGTTCGCTGCGCCGCGCCCTTCACGAGGCGCGCAAGATCACCGTGCGTCGTCGGCGAGACGCACGTGATCGCACGCGCGCCCTCCAGCCCTCGAACCACGAGCCGCTGGAGGATGCGACCGGACCAGCGAGTGCGGTTCTGCGGAATCTCCCCGAGTGCCGAGCGCACGGCCAGCATGTCGTGGCACGTCACGAGATGCGGCACATCGCCGAGGTGGCGCGTGTAAAATGCATTCGAGTGATCGCAGATGTGGACGACGAGATCGGTTGAGCCTTGAGACTT
>BJFP01000543.1 GCA_014189875.1 Verrucomicrobiota bacterium
GAGCAGCGACGGCGATTTTGGAGCACAGTTCAAGCGAGTGAATGCGGGGTGCGGGCTGCGGTCGGAACTAAAGGCGGAGGATCAGCCGCGTGAGGGCTTTCGTGCGTCGCGTGCGGGGTGAGGCACTCCTCTATATCTGTAATCGTATTGTCGCGCGCATTCCGAGCCACCGCCTGCGATTGTTTTTTTACCGACGCGTGATGCGCTACGAAATCGGGCGCCATAGCTACATTTTTATGGATGCGTGGTTTGACTGCCGGAAAGGACTCAAAATGGGCAACCACAGCGTCGTAAACCAGAAGTGCCGCATGGACACCCGCGGGGGTATCGAGATTGGCGACAACGTCTCGGTTTCCGCCGAGGTCTGTATTCTGACGGCAGACCACGACCCTCACAGCCCAACTTTTGAGGGTCGCGCAGGTCCCGTACGAATCGAAGATTTCGCGTTTATAGGAACTCGCGCGATGATTTTTCGGGCCGTCACCATCGGCCGTGGCGCCGTGGTCGCAGCAGGGGCGGTTGTGACGAAAAGCGTCCCGCCGTTAGCGATCGTGGCGGGGGTCCCGGCCCGCCAGATTGGTGTGCGCGACCCAGCCCTCAATTATCAGGTCGATTACGATCGCCTTTTTGCCTGATCCGGCAATTGCTCCCGGGGAACTTGCGCACCGCCGCAAGGTGGGAACCCGCTCCCTGCACCGTGCGCGCCGGCGGATAGACCGCCGCGGGCGGCTTGGCATCGCCAAGGCGCCCGGAGGCCACGATCCACCGAAAACGGAAGGCGCGCCATGAAGCACGCCATTAGATTTGCCAGCGGCCTGGGTTCAGGTGATCCTCCGTCAGTGAAGATCGCTTTCATCAACAGCTCAGCCGAACCGGGGAAGGACGGTGTCGGCGATTACACCTATTCACTGGCAGCGGCGTTGCGGGAGCTCGGACATTCGGTTCTCGTGATCGCGCTGCGGGACCGTTGGCTGGCGGATCCTGCTCATGTGATCACTCATGACAACGCCGGGGGCGTCTCCGTGGAGCGCCTTCCTGCATGCCTTCCGCTGCCTGAACGAATTGACCGTGCCGCCGCGCGGCTGAAAGAATTCCGCCCGGATTGGGCGAGCTTCCAAATGGTCTGCTATGGATACCATCCGAAAGGGTTGCTGTTCGGGTTGAACCGGCACCTCCCGCGGCTCGCGGCCGCGTGTGAGAACTGGCACGTGACGTTTCACGAGCTGTGGATTGGCTTTCACAAGGGAGCGTTGTGGAAGCATCGATTGGTGGGCGCATTGCAGAGGCGGTCCATCAAGCGCGCCGTCCGAATCTTGAGGCCGAAGCTGGTGCAGACGAGCACGCCACTGTTTCGAGCTCTTTTGGGGACCATCGGAATCGAGGCGTCGGTGCTTCCGCTTCCCGGCAACATCGCGGTAGAACCTGAAACCGGCTTTGAGTGGTTTCTCGAGATTCTCGGAGAACCGGGAAAAGCGGTCGTGCCGGAGGAGCGAAAGAGGCATCTTGCGGGTGGATTCTTCGGAGCGATCTATCCGAATTGGAACCCTGAGCCGTTCTTCTCGTCTCTGCGGGCGGTGGTTGCTAAGACCGGCCAGAAGGTGAGCATTTTTTCAGCGGGAAGGATCGGGGGCGGGGAGGAGATTTGGAAGCAATTGCCGGCCGTGTATCCAGATTTTCGGTTTCATAAACTTGGTGAGTTGTCATTCGGCCGCGTTTCCCAGTATTTGCAAAACTTGGATTTTGGGATGGCGGCGACTTCTTGGCTGCTAATCGGGAAAAGTGGCGCTACGGCGGCCATGCTGGATCACGGCCTGCCGGTGATGGTGACCCGAAATGACTACGTGCCACGCGGAAACATCGAAGTGGAGTCACTTCCGGATCGCCTGCTGATCCGTGCCGACCGTGATGTCTCGGGCCGCTTCCTTGCGGGCCTGCCTACGTGGGCACCCCATCCGTCCGTGGCGGATTTGGCCTCGAACTTGGTGCACTGGATGGAAGGCGCTGCATCCGCTTCAACGGGTCGCGCGTAAGCTGGAGTGGTCGCAACCGGGACGCTTCCGCTATCAGGCTTGAAATGCGATTTAGCGTCCGAGCTGGCGCACGATCCGGATCTCATGTAGGCGGGGACACCATGTTGCGATTTTTGTGGTTCCACCGATCCCGACCGCCGTTGTTCTCCGTCGAGTTTCTCAAGACGTGGGCCAAGCGCGTGCTCACGGCTCCCGGCTTGGTGCGGATGACCTTTTCCCGGATGCGGCTTGTTCGCCGCGGAGCGTCGATCGGTGAGGACTCGTGCATTGGAAAAGTGGAAGTGACTGGCAAACTTCGGATGCTGAGCGTGGGGTGTTCGACATTCATCGGACGTGTGAAAATCGCGGTCCACGACCGGGTAGCGATCGGTTCGAATGTCTGTATCAACGACGGGGTTCTCATTCTGACCGCGACTCATTCCGTGAGTGATCCATCATGGGGACAGGT
>BJFP01000544.1 GCA_014189875.1 Verrucomicrobiota bacterium
CCGCGACCATGAACGCCGAATAAAAGCCCACGCCAAACTGCCCGATGAGCGTCGCATCCACCGCGCCGCCCTGCGCCTTCGCCTTGAGCTGTTCGATGAACGCCTTCGATCCCGAATGGGCGATTGTGCCGAGATTCTCGATCAACTCCCCGTGAGACATGCCGATGCCCGCATCCGTGAACGTGATCGTCTTCGCCGTCTCATCCGTCGCGATGGTCACCTTCAGCGGCGCATCCGGCTCCGTGATCTCCTGCCCGCTCGTCTTCAAAAAACGCAGCTTCTCGCTGGCATCTGCCGCATTTGAAATCAGCTCGCGGACGAAGATCTCCTTATCCGTGTAGAGCGAATGGACGACAAGATCGAGAAGCTGCGCGATCTCGGCCTGGAACTCATGTTTCTCTGGTGCAGTGGTCGAACTCATAGGGGCGGGGACTTTATGGATCGGGCCGCGATGCGCAAGCGGGCGATTACCTGTCATTTTCACAGATTCTCCCTCACCGCACGGACGCGGAGAAATCTCTCGCGAGTCGAATGTCTCATCTTGAGTGTCCTCACCAGCCGGGTGGCTGGCGGGACTTCGATTTGATTGCTGATGGGGGTTCCCATAATTTAAATTAAAAATTTCTCGGAACTGCGATTTGTAAGTGTTTTACTTGCGCGGTAATCGAATATTCGGTTGACACTCCCACTCGTGTCCGACCCGAACGTCCAGCCGATGGGCTACCGCCTCCTTAGGGAGCGCCACAGTCTCGCCTGCCTGCCGCACGATGTTGAGTCCTTCATGCTCGCCCAAGGCACCCGCCGAACCGAGGTGGCACCGGATGGCCGTCGCTCGGAATACTACGTGCGCAAATATTGGCCGGGCGACTCCGACTTCGATCATTTGGAGTTCGCGCTGAGTTACGAAGGTCTGCACCTTGGCCTTCTCCGGGCGTTGTTTCCGCACCTCGATCCTTCGCAGGCCGCCGCCCATGTGCGGGCGAAGCCGACCGGTGCCTACGCGCGACGCATCTGGTATCTGTATGAGACGTTCACAGGGATCCGGCTCAATGTGCCGGATCTCACGCAGGGAAACTACATCGAACTCGCAGATCCGCGGATTTGCTACACCGGGGCGCCGGAGCGCAGCCCGCGCCACCGGGTGAACATGAACCTGCTGGGCACGCCGGAGTTCAGCCCCCTCATCCGCCGAACCAAGGCGCTCGCCGCTTGGGAAGCGAAGCGCCTCGACGAACGCAGCCGCCGGGTCGTGGCCGACATCCCGCGGGAACTCTACGAGCGTGCCCTCGCATACCTTTACTCCCGCGAGACCAAGTCCTCCTACGCGATCGAGCGCGAGACTCCCGATCAGAAACGCGCCGCCCGTTTCGTCGCCGCACTTCGCGAGGCCGCCACCCGCGACTACCTCAAAAAGGACGCCCTTGTCGCCCTCCAGCGCACTGTCGTGGATGAACGCTTCGCCAATGAAGGCTGGCGCGATGTCATCGGCGAACAAAACTACGTCGGCACGAGCCTCGCGGCCGGCGACGAGCAGATTCACTTCGTCTCCCCGCGGCCCGAAGATCTCGCATCACTCATGGATGCCTTTCTCGAGGCTTCCCGCCGCATCCTGCGTGCCGACGTAAATCCCGTCCTCGCCGCCGCAGCCATCGCGTGGCCTTTCGTCTTTCTCCACCCCTTCTCCGACGGCAACGGACGCCTCCACCGTTTCCTCATCCATTACGTCCTCGCATTTCTCCGGTTCGTGCCGGACGGCGCCATCTTCCCCGTTTCCGCCTGCATGCTTCGCCGGATGCGCGCTTACGACGCCAGCCTCGAGACCTTCTCCCGCCCACTGCTGCCGCTCATTGATTTCACCCTCGACGCGCGCGGCCGGCTGGCCGTGCGCAATGAAACGCGTGACTTCTACCGCTATCCGGATTGCACCGCCATTGCTGAGGCGCTCTTCGGCTTCGTGGACGAGACCATCGAGACCGAGCTGCCGACGGAAATCCGGTTCCTGCAGCAATACGACGAAGCCCGCCGTCTCATGCGCGAAGTCGTGGATCTGCCCAATCGCCACGCCGATCTCTTTGTCCGCCTTTGCGTGCAAAACACCGGCACGCTTTCGGCCGCAAAGCGGCGCATGGAGGAATTCGCAAAACTCACCGCCTCCGAATTGAACGAACTCGAAGGGGCGGTTCGCAAAGCGTTTGAGCTGCCCGGATCGCCATGATGGGCCACCGCGCGACCAGTGACCTCATCGCGCGTGAAGACCGATGAGCACACCCCCCTTTTCTTTTGCCCAAGCGCGCACCCCGTTGCACGGTAGTCCCGATCTCTCCATCACGATGAACTGCAACGACCACGCATTCCTCTCCCTCGACGCCGCGCAACGCATGGCGGTCTCGCGCCGCACGTTTTTGCAGCAGTCCGCAGGCGGCATCGGCCTCGCGGCGCTCGGCTCGCTGCTCGGGCCTTCGCTCATGGCTGCGCCGA
>BJFP01000545.1 GCA_014189875.1 Verrucomicrobiota bacterium
GGCCCACCTGCGGCCCGCCGGTGGCGAAGGCGCGGTCGTTCTTTGCATGGGCGAGCAGCTTGCCCTCCGCGTTTTCAACTTCCTTGAAGACGATGCGATTGCCCGCCGGGTGAATGTTGAAGCTGTTCTCGCGAATGAGCGCGAGCTGGGCCTGGAAGGCGTTGTCATCCACAGCCGTTCCCCGCGTGATGTCCACATGCAACTCCGCTGGCTCAGCACCGGCGATGCGCTCGACGCTGAGCGAACGCAGCCAGAGCGCGCTGATGATTTCAGCGGCGTTCGGCACATTCTGCGCGGGGTCGGCGACCGCTTGCAGGACGGCTTCGAGGTTTCGCTGCGCTTTTTCGAGGAGCTTGCGGTGGCCTTCGGAAGAGACAGAGTGCAGCAGTTCGGTGACGCTTCGGTTTTGGTCGTCGATGCGGAGGTCGGCGGCCGTAATGACGGGCACGATCCCGCCACGGCTTTTGAACAGCTCAACGAGAATGCGGATGAGGTCGCGGGTCTCCTGCGCGGACGTGGCAATCAACACCTGATCTTCCAGAAGCCTCATGAAATTCGGCGAGAACGGCCAGGCTTCGACAAATTCACGCCGCCGTGTGTCGTGTTGGCTAGCGGGGATTTCTTCGATGCGAAGATGCTCGCTGACGTGCGTCGCCACGAGCGATTCAATATCTGGCTCAGGAATTTGCAGCCGATTCTCGAAGACGCGATAGAGCAGAAGCCGCTGCCGATCATGTTTCGCCGCGGTGCCCTGAAAGTTCACGACGACCGGACCGACACGGTGCATCTGCTGATATGCCTCCGAGGCGTTTTCCCGGATCGACACGACGAGTGTGAGAAGCTCCGGGCGGGAGTCCGCGATTTCCGAGAGGATTTGGATGAAGTTAAAGGTCCACGCCCGCTTCTTCAGCGTCGGGGTGTCCGTCAGGCCGTCGAACCACGTTTGGAATTCATCGAGCAGCAACGTCACCGGGCGATTCTCCAAAAGCTCGATGAGCAACTGGTCGCTCGGCACGTCTGGCTTGCTCTTTCCCAGCGCGTCCCATTTTCCGCGCACGTATTTTCCGTGCGGATGCTGATCGAACAGGATGTCCCAAAGAAATTTGTAGCGTTGATTCGAGAGGCTTTCGGCGATGACGAGCGTGTCCTCGCGAAACCGCAGGCTTCCGATTTCCGGACGCCCAAGAGCGTTTGCCCAATGGTCGAGCCACGCCTTCGCCGCCGCCTTGTCATTCAGACAGTGGGAGAGCGCCGCCATGAGGTGCGACTTGCCCTGCCCCTTTCCGCCGAGCAGCACCACGGGCTTCGTCTGCGCTGGCTGAACGCTCTCGACCATCCGCAGCAAATCTGTGGAAGGGTAGGTGACGCCAAGAAAATCCGCCGCCGGGCGCTTCGAAATTCCACCCGCTTTGTCGTGGGACAAGTCGATCGTCGTGCCCTTGAGTTTCGAGCCTTTGAATTCTTCGCGGAGTTGGAGATTGAGCATGAGCCAGAGAGGAACGTACGGAGGTAATACGGTTTCGGTTCGGTAGTCCGCAATAAAGCGCGCCGTCCAGTGGCAAAAAAAAGACCCGCCCGCAGGCGACGGATCTTTTCTCCGCCAGCCCGACGCCCGCGCTGAACCGGCCGCGTGTGCGGCTCAGTTCAGCGACGGGGCATCGAGGCCGACGTGGGTGTCGAGCAGGCCGTGCAACGCCTCGGTGCGGTGCGGCAGCTCGTTGAGGTTGCCCTTCAGCGCCTCGGTGAACGCATTGAACAGGCTCCAGACGTTCCGAGATTGGAACGCCTCGTGACGCGGCTCTCGCCATTCATGGAGCACGCGGGGGATCAGCTTGTTCGGGCACACGCCGACATCACAGGCGCGGATCACGAGGTCATGCGCGATGCGATCCTCGATCCCGGTGAGCCGGTAGATCGAGAGCCGGGTGTCCTGATGATGCCATCGGTCCATCAGCTTTCCGATGGCACTCTGGACGAGCTGCGGCAGATCGCGGGTGATGAATCGCGTGTGTTTGCGGGCGAGTTTCACCTCCCCCGAAAACGCGAGATTGTCACAGCAGAAGACCTGTGAGCCCGCGACAATCCCGGCCGGGAACGTCTTGTCGTGCGAGTTCCGCAGGCCGAGAACCCAGCAGTAGTCCGCATCGGACTCGTGGCGCTGGATCTCCATGAGACCGAAGTAGCGCTGGCCCTCGTGGCTGAGGCTGTGCGCCTGCGTGCCGATCGTGAGCCCGTTGGCGCGGATGGTCTGCTCGACCTGGGTGACGAGTTCGAGGTGCTGGATGGGAGTCCAAGTCTCCGTCGGGGTAGGGGTCACGACGAGCTGGACGGCATTGCGTTGCACGGCCTGTCCGCCGCAATGCAGCAGCAGATTCGGGCGCGGGCGCTTCGTGGTGGTGGGTGGTGGTGCTTGGTCAAGTTGTGCGACCATGGTGTTGTTGTCCTTTCTGTTTGGGCCGTCGGCGAGATGTCGGC
>BJFP01000546.1 GCA_014189875.1 Verrucomicrobiota bacterium
TCAGGCCGGCGCAGAGCGGCGACCTGCCACCTCCCCGCTTGACCTTCCGCCATGAATCGCCTTCATTCGCCCACAGGTGCCTCACTTTTCGACCGGCACCCGCCGCACTTTTCGCCCGCCGTTCACAATGCAAACCCCAAGCCACCAACAGCGCGGTTCCTTCCGCACCCTCGACCCCGATAAGATTCTCGAAACGGCGCGGGCTTTGCACTCGCGGGTTAAGCAGCGCTTCCCGGCTTCGGGGCTGTGCGGAGCGAGCAACGAACTCGTGCTCATCACTTCCGAAGCCAAGGAACGCGCCGGCTTGCTGGCACGTCCAAACCGATGGGTGCGCGCCGTCGCCGTTGTCTTGGGTGTCTTGCTCGCGAGCACCTGCGTCATCACCCTCACGCTCGGGAGCCTCCGCTTTCGCGAAGTCGCATCGACCCTCTCCGACCTCGCCCAGGGAATAGACGCCGGCACCCATGTGGCGATCCTTCTCTCCGCAGCCATCTACTCCCTCGTGACGCTGGAAATGCGCATGAAGCGCAGCCCAGCGCTGAAGGCGCTGCATGAACTGCGTTCGCTCGCGCACATCATCGATCTGCACCAGCTTCGTAAAGACCCAGAGATTTTTACCGGAGATCGGGATCCGATGATCGGCCCAGCGAATGAACCGGGACTCAGTGCAGTTCAAGTTGAGCGCTATCTCGATTATTGCAGCGAAATGCTTGCTATCTTGAGCAAGGCGGCGGCGCTTTACGTGGAAAACTGCAAGGATGCAATGGTCCTTCGTGCGGTCGATGAGGTTGAAAATCTGGTCTGTGGTCTCTCGCGCAAAATCTGGCAGAAAATCAAGATTCTCTATCGCCTGCGGGAAATCCAACGGCGGCCCGGGCAGGTGGAGACAGACCCCCTTCACTCCCCGACGCCGATCCGCGTTCTGACTGCACACGCTCCGTCGGGAGCGAAAGCAAATTTTTCCAGTGGATTGAATCCACCAAAGACCTATGAGTAAGCCAGAAGACCTTTTTTCGTCACTTCTCAAAACTACGGAGGATTTACTGGGAGACAACATGGTGAGAAAGGGCGTCGAGGTTGCTTCTTCTCTTCTAACAGCAGTGCTGCCAGCGATTGGAGCGTCACCTGCATTCCGTTTCTTGGAAGCAGATCAGTCAGTCGCAAAGTGGTCACAGCAGAGGGCCAGTCAACTGAAAGAGACTCTCGCGGACAAAAATGACTCGGGCATGCTAACTGTAGTCAGAGAACATCATTTCGCAGTAACCTACAAAGGAGGCGATTTGCTTTCGATGTTAGCGAAAACAGTAGATGGGTCGGACAAAGCCGGATCCCATGGAGATAATATCGGACAATTGGAAATGACAGTCCTACTAAGGTGGAGCAGTCTGGTACGAGACGATGGGTTTACGGAGATTCAGATTACTGTTTATCCTGCATCGCAATCACCTTCGAGAGCTACCATGATCCGCACAAACGCGATGTTCACGAAGTCGAAGTTGACGGAAATTGGAACCGCGCTGGTCCGACTAATCTTTCAGATATAGTGGCGAGGCGAACTGTTTGCGTTTCTGAGAAAATGGCCATCGCCCTCAAAGGCATCGCAAGCACCGCGTCCCAAGTTGAAGGCTCCGCAAAAAAAGGGATGGGGTTATGACGTTGAGCGAGTTTGGCTTTTCGTTTTGCTGTGGTGAGAGCTGTTTTGTATCCGACAAGCATAGCACCATGCACTTTTGATTGACGGGCAGTCGGCGTTCGGGCGGCGGAGCCGTAGATTGCGTAGCTGGAGAGCTACGCAACTTACACATTTTATGCGGCGGCGCGGGAGTCTTGGCGTTGCATGCGTGCTTTGGCCCAGGCTTCGGGGGTGACTTCGGGGATCTGGCCGGTGGTCATCTTGGAAAGACGGGTAAGCACTTCTCGTAGGTAGGCCAGCGGATCGATGCCCCGGCGTCGGCAGCTCTCGACGACGGTGTAGAGGACGGCTCCCCAGGTAGGAACGAGTTTTGGCGTGTCAATCGGCAACCATAGAGCTGTTCACGCACGCTGCGTACGGTCGCGGACGTAGGCGACGTATTGAAGCAGATTTGGGTGTCCTGCACCCATGTCGGCGTGGTGGTAGGCGACACGGGCGAAACGCCGCATGAACGCAGGGGCATCGCTAGCGAAACCCTGCTGTTCCAGAAACCAATGCACTGACCCGAAAAATCCAGCGCGTTCGTCGCGGCGGCGGAGCAGACTCTTAAACACCTCGCCAACCGTACGCCCGCTTGTCGCCGGCTCGATGATCCAAAGGATGATTCCACCCGCATCGTTTTCCGTAAGCGTGAATGCCGCGCAGCGCGCATAGAACGCAAAGCCCGGCAGACGTTGTTGGAATGCGTAGCTGAGGGCGCCGGTGAGTGCGGCGGAAAAACGCGGATCGGAGGCAGTGTGCCAGCGGCGGGCGACGAGAGAACCAAA
>BJFP01000547.1 GCA_014189875.1 Verrucomicrobiota bacterium
TCGGGATGCTCGTGTGCGCGGCCCCCGCGATCCGCGAATCGCTCCAGCCCCCTTCGGGGGCGTTCGTGTCGGCCAGCAGCAGGATGCGCGCATGGCGCTGGCGGTGCGCATTGGCTTTGCCTTTGCGCACGATGGTTTCGAGTTGCACGCGTTCTTCGGCACTCAGTCGGATGTGATGCTTTTTCTTTGGCATCACTCCCATCTATACAGGAAACTACTTAGTACCAGCTAATTCTTTTCGCGTATTACCATTACTCCATGAGTGACTTAGCACTAGGGACAAGGGACAGACTGATTATTCGTCAGAGCAATCTGGACGCGGAGCGGCAGCGGGATCGGCTGGAGCGGAAGGCGCGGGTGTTCCAGGACGCGGTCTGGTGGGTGCCCGGGGTGCGGGCAGGATGAAAATTGATCGGGACTTTGAAAAAGCCCTGAACCAAATCCCGTCCGATGCGCTGCGTCGGAAAAGCGCATTGCGCGGAGAAAATGTTGGCGGTGCCGCGCACTTCGCGGGATGCTCGCGGCGTGCGGCGCTTCCTGCAAATCCTGTTCCTCGCCCTTCTGCTCACAGCAGTCATCGGCGGGCGCTACCTGTATAATCGCGGCCTCACGAAATCGTGGCGCGAGTGGGTCGTGCAGGAGGTGCGCAAGCACGGTGTCGAGGTGTCTTTCTCGCGGCTCACCGTGCGCCCGTTCCGCGGACTCGTCGCGAAGGACGTGAAAATCTACGACTCGTCGGCGCGCAACCGCGTGATCGCGCAGATGAACGAGATGGTCATCGAGGCGAACTACGCGAACGCCGCAAAGCACAAGCCCTTCCTCGACGCGCTCACACTCGTGGACACGACGCTGCAAATCCCGCTCGACGCGCAGAACCCGTTCGGCCCCTCCGTGCGCGTGGACCGGCTGAATGCGCGCATCCTTTTCCCGCCGGACCAGGTGCAGGTCACGCGGCTCGATGCGATCGTCTTCGGCATCCGCGTGCGTGCGAATGGCAGCCTGCTCATCCCGCCGGGCATGTCGTTTGAGAGGGAGAAAAATGGCGGCAAAGGCAACGCGTTCGCGGAGACACTCGTGCGCGAACTCGCCGCGCTGCGCTACGACGGCGCGCTGCCCACGCTCGCGGTGACTTTTAGCGGCGACCTCGGGAAGACCGGCGACCTCACGGTCGAGGCGCAGTTTCGCGGCGAAAAAATCCGCCGCGGACGCTATGCGCTCACGTCGCTCGGGCTCTCCGCAGTCTGGCAGGACAACGCTCTGCTCCTCCAGCGCCTCGACGCCGCGGACGCAAAGGGAAAGCTCCAGGCCTCCGGCAACCTCGACCCGAAGACGCGCACCGCCGAGCTGCGCCTGCGATCGAACCTCGATCTCCCGGCCATGCTGCGCTCCGCAAATGTGAGCGCGCTCGCGGGTGCCGTGAACGCGCTCGCGGATTTCACGTTCCCGCATCCGCCGCAGCTCGACCTCACCGCGCGCGCGGAATTCCCGAAGGATCGCGATGTGCCGCCGAAATTCCAAGTGCTCGGCCACGCGGACGTCGGGAAATTCCAGTGCGGAGGCGTGCCGATCGAATCGCTCAGCGCCGACATCTCGTGGGACGGCCGCCGATGGGCCGTGCGCGACTTTTCGCTGCTGCATGAAAATGGCGGCGAAATCACCGGCAACGCGCAGCAGGACTTCGACGCCTCGGACATCGGCGACTTCCGCCTCGGATTCACCAGCAACATCTCTCCGCAGATCTTCGCGCCGCTGCTTGCACCCGACGCCCGCGAGAAGCTCGCGCTCGTGAAATTCCACGAGCCGCCGCGCATCACCCTCAGCGCACGCGGCACCGAACCGGGCCTCGCCACGCTCTCAGCCGCCGGCGATCTGAAGCTCGGGCACACGGCTTTCCAAGGCGCGGACGTCGGCAGCGCCGACATCACATTCCGGCACAACGCAGGCGAGACCGCCGGCACACTGAAGCTCGGGCGCACGACCTTCCGCGGCATTGATGCCAGCAGCACCGACGTCACATTCCGGCACAAGGCCGACGCGACCGCCGGCACACTAAAGCTCGGCCGCGCGATCTACCGTGGCGTCGAGGCGCGCGGCGTCGAGGCCGCAGCCCGCTTCGACGGCCGCGTGCTCACGCTCGACACCTTCGAGGTCACACGCTCCGAAGGCTCCGGCAAAGGCGCCCTATCGCTGGACACCAAGACCGGCATCTACACGCTCCGGGACGTGCGCACCACGATGCACCCCGCCGAGGTCGCTCTGTGGATCGGCGCCGACCTCGTCCAGGACGTGAAGCCCTACCGCTTCGGAAAAAGACCGCCGGCGCTGCGGCTCGACGGCACCATTGACCCGCGCAAGGGCGGCACGCAGACGCGCCTCACCGTCCTCGCCGACGCGCCTGGCGGGATGGACTACACCTTTTGCAAAAAGGACCTCCACTTCGGCTGGATGAAGGGGCGGCT
>BJFP01000548.1 GCA_014189875.1 Verrucomicrobiota bacterium
GTGAGTCTGTTCTGAGCACTGAACACTCCGCGGCACCTCACTTCCCGATCGAGATGAGCTGCGAATAAGTCCGCACGTAGAGCCGGCCGCCGCTCACCGCGGGTGTGGCGTAGCTGTTTTTCTCCGCAAGCGGGAAGCGCTGGATGAGCTTGAACTTGTCCGCCGCCGCGAGGACGACGATGTCGCCGCCGCGCGTGATGTTGTAGAGCCGCCCGCCTTTTCCGCCGACGCAGATCGGGCTGGAATAATACGGCCCCTCGGCGCGCTCGCTCCAGATCTGCTCGCCGTTCTTCGTGTGCGTGCAGGTCACCGTTCCGTTTTCCTTCCACAGGAAAAGCAGGTCGCCCACGGCGATCGGCACCGGCACGTAGCCGCCGATGCGCACGATGTCGTATGCCTTTGCAGGCTTGCCCGATGCCGCGCCACCGATGACGGCAATCTCGCTGTTCGCCTGCCCCTGGCCCGTCTGCGCGACGATGAGCCCGCCTTCCATCACCACCGGCGATGCCACGCAGCGGTAGCCCGACACGGTGAACTTCGTGATGTCCCAAATCTTCGATCCGCTCTTCGCATCGAAGCCCGCGAGGCCGCCGTCACCGAGGCTGAGCACCTGCGCGCTGCCGTCGTTGCCCTCGAAAAAGCACGGCGTCGCGATCGAGTGCTGCCCGCTCTTGATTTCATTTTTCCAAAGCTGCTTGCCCGTCGCGGGATCGAACGCCGCGATGAACGACCCCGGCTCGTCCTGGCTGCTCTGCAAAAAGACCGCGCCCTTTTCCACGATCGGCGATGCGCCCGCGCCGTGCTGCGATTTGAACGGCCCGAGATCCACGGCCCACACCTGCTTGCCGTCCGCCTGCGTGAGCGCGATGAGCTGGCTCTTGTCCGGCCCGGCGATCCACACATACACGCGCTCGGCGTCCACGGTGCACGACGGGCTCGCGAAGCTGTTGTCCGCGTGCTTGCGGTAGATGCCCGTCGCGTATTCGCGCTGCCACGCGATTTTTCCATCCTTCGCGCCGACGCACACCACCGCGCGCTTCGCCTCCGAATCCGCGCTGCCCTCCGGCGTGACGGTGACAAAAATGCGATCACCCCACACGACCGGCGACGAGTGCCCGGTGCCCGGCAGCTTGCAGCGCCAGTTGATGTCCTTCTCGGTGATCTGCTCTGGCAGGTTCGCATTCGCGAGCCCCGATCCATTCGGTCCGCGGAAGCGCGTCCACTCCTGCGCGTGCGCGGCAGAAGTGAGCGCGGTGAAAGTGAGCGCGGCGAGCGCAGGGACGATGGTGCGGAGGAGGGGGAGGCGCATGTGTGGGCGGGTTGAGAGTTGAGAGGCGAACAGCGAATTCCCGCAAGCACTGAGATTTTTCCGGTCTGTCCATTTCCGTGACAAAATCAGGGTCACATTGAACCGAGTCGAAGCATCCCGTGGGCGCAATGATGACGCTCTGGCTTTGGGCGTTGGGCGTTTGGCCCGCCGCAGGCGCGTTCCGATGCGGGACACCCGTCGCGACATCCCAACGCCGCTGCGCGGGGCCAACGCCCAACGCCCAACGCCCAACGCCCAACGCCCAACTTCCAAAGCTGAACCCTCCCTCCGCTTGACTGCCGCCGCCCGCCAACTAGCGTGCGCCATGCTTCCGCAGCGCGATTCCATCCTGTCGCTCCTCGCCGACGAGGATTCCGACACTGCGGCACTCGTGCAAAGCCAGCTCATCGCCCGCGGCCCGGACACGCTCGCCGACCTCCGCGAACTCCTCCCCGACGCAAACGGACGCGCCGAGCGCCGGCTGAAGGAAACCATCGCCCAGATCGCAGGCGAGGCCGCGGAGCAGAAATTCGGAAAACTGTGCGCAAATTTCCCCGAGGACGGCGACATCGAGGATGCCGCATGGACGCTCTCCTCGGTCGTCGCGCCCGGCGAGGATTTCGACGACCTCCGCGCGCAGCTCGACCAGTGGGGTTCCACGCTCTCGCGCAAGCTCCTCGGCAAGGACACCGTCATCCAGCAGTGCAACACGATGGCCGCATTCCTCGGCAGCGAACTCGGCTTCCGCGGCAACGAGGACGACTACTACGCGGAGGAAAATTCGCTCCTCCCGCGCGTGATCGAAGGCCGCCGCGGAAACCCGATCACGCTCTGCCTCATTTACATCTTCGTAGGCCGCCGCGCCGGCCTGCCGATCCTCGGCGTGGGACTGCCGGGGCATTTCGTCGTGCGCGTCGGCGGCGTCTTCCTCGATCCATTCCACGCCGGACGCCGCCTCCAGCTCGAAGACTGCCAGAAGCTCCTCGAAAGCCAGGGCCTCGATCTCCAGCCGCACCATCTCCTCCCGTGCAAGCCGCGCGTCATGCTCGCGCGAATGCTAAACAACCTCCTGCACGCCGCCGAGACCGGCGACCCGCGCCTCGGGGAAAAATTGCACGGCTGGCTCCAAGTGCTCCAGCGCGCGACGGT
>BJFP01000549.1 GCA_014189875.1 Verrucomicrobiota bacterium
CGGCGGGTTTCCATCATGCGTCCCGATCACGGACAGGGAAGGCTCCCGAAAGTCGTTCACGGCCGTTCCTTCCCGCAGGAACTCCGGGCAGAAATAAGCCCGCGCCCATTGCGCGATCTGAGGCTCCGAGAGGAATTCGCGCACCAGCGCCCGCATGCTCCCCGGCAGCATCGTGCTGCGGTAGATCAGCACGTGCCGTGTCGCCTTCCGGGCAATCGCCTCCGCGATCTGCCGCGACACTTGACGCACGAAGTCGAGATTCAACCGCCCCGACTCCAGCGAGGGCGTGCCCACGCAAATGATGCTCACCTCGGATGCGGCCACGGCCTCCGCCGCATCCGTCGTCGCCCGCAGACGGTTTTCGCGCCGGGCCTTCGCGAGGAGTTCGTCCAGCTCCGGCTCGATGATCGGCGAAGCACCGGCATTGAACGCGTCCACCTTCGCCTGCTGCACATCGGCACCGATGATGGTGTGGCCGAGTTCCGCCAGGCACCCCGCCGTGACCGCGCCGACGTAACCGAGACCGAAGATGGAGACGTTCATTGATGATGCGAGAAGGGCGGCCTTTCCTCAGATCAGGTCGGCGAAGCTTTTCTCCATCTGGCGAAACTTGCGGATCCCGAGCCAGAGGAAAAAGACGATGACCGCGAGGCCGATGCCAAAGGAGGTCATGTCCAAGGGTGCGCGACCGCCGAGAATGCACCAGCGGAAGCCATCAATGACGCCGACCATGGGGTTGAGGGCGTAGAGCAGGCGCCATTTTTCCGGCACGACGCCGCTGCTGAAGCCGACGGGGGACACGTACAGGCCGAATTGGACGAGGAACGGGATGACGTAACGGAAGTCGCGGTACTTGACATTGAGGGCGGTGATCCAAAGGGAAGGCCCGAGGCTGGCGACGAATGCCAGGAGCACGAAGACAGGCAGGAGGAGCAACTGCCAGCCGGGGATGAACTGATACCAGAGCATCATGCCGGCAAGGATGACGAAGCTGATGAGGAGATCCACCAATGCCACGACGACGGTCGCGGTGGGCACGATGAGGCGGGGAAAATAGACTTTGCTGATTAGATTGGCGTTTCCGATCAGGCTGTTGCTTGCCTCGCCCAGGGCGGTGGCAAAGAACTGCCAGGGCAGCATCCCCGCGAAAACGAGCAGGGCGTAGGGGACAGCGGAAGGGGCCGGGAGTTTGGCCACTTTGCCAAAGATGACCGTGAAAACCACCATCGTGAGGAACGGGCGGATCACGGCCCAGGCCACGCCGATGTAGGTCTGCTTGTAGCGCACGGCCACGTCCCGCCAGGCGAGCACTTGAAAAAGTTCGCGGTAACGCCAGAGGTCGCGCCAGTAGTGCCGTTCAGTCCGGCCGGATTCGAGGATTAACTCCATGTGCAGAAAGCGCGAGCTGTGGAGACTTCGGATGGAACTGCTGTCCCGCGGGTGCGCCCCAATGGAACGGGGATCGGATCAGTGAACGCAACGCATCCGCGCGATCCATTGTCCGCCCCATGGCGAAAGAGTGGCAGATGTTTCCCGTGGCCCATGCAGGGCGAATCTGCTCCTCGGTCTATGCCCACTGGGTGAAAATCTCCGGAATCATTTCTAAAAGTATTCCGAACGTTCGAGACAAAGTGCAAGTGCAAAAGAATCCGGATTGCATGGCATGGAAACGTTCATCCGTGAATCAGTTCTTCGCGGATTCGGAGCGGGGCGCTTTTCGAAATGCGGACAGGACGATGCCAGCCAGTCCCCGAACTCGGCTGAACGGCAAAATCGCGGCATCCTTGAGGCGGGCGAGGGGACAGTGAAAAATGGAACGGAGCATCTGCCGTGCAGCCATCACGTGCTCTCCGGCCTCTGCGTGCATCAGCGCGGACTGATACCAGCAGACCGCCCGAGCCAACCGGCGATCGTGATCCGCGAGGTGCAACTCTGGATTGGAAAAGGCCTTTTCCAGAACGCGCTCGATGGAAGCTGTCTGCTGCCGCGAGATGCAGGACATGCTGGCGGCGTGCATCCGTCTCAGCAAAACGTAACGACCGTGCATCGCCACAGGATGCCCGGCAGCCGCCCGGATCCACATGTCCCGATCCTCGGAGGCTCTCAAGGTCGTATCAAATCCCCCGAGTCCGAGGAGCACTTTGCGGTTGGCAAGCACGGTGCAATCGAACCGGTTCCTGACCACCAATTCGCGGGCTGTGACGGCCCTTACGATGTCCGATTCACCGGGCAAAGGGCCCAAGGGGACAGCGTCCGTATGGAAGGGAAAAGTCCGCCCCCCCAGCACTGCGGGGGTCGGTGTCGCGCGCTCGCGGGCGGCCAGTACGGTGGCGAGTGATCCGCGTGGCAGCATGTCGTCGGCATCGAGAAAGACGACGAGATCGTGCGAAGCCTTGCGCATTCCCGTGTTGCGGGCAGCGGAGAGACCTGCATTCGCCTGGTACACGTAGCGG
>BJFP01000550.1 GCA_014189875.1 Verrucomicrobiota bacterium
GCGCATTCCGCGCGCGTGGCTCTGACCTGCAGAAGGTCGTGCATGAGGACATGGCGCGCGCATTTGCAAAGTACCCGCAGAAGTGGGGGCTAAAGTCACCGGATGCGAACATCGATCACCGGCGCGTGCCGAACCTTATGCGTTTTTTCGAGCGCGCCGGAAAGACTGTCGCTGTCACGAAAAATGCGGCGGACTACAGGCCGGGCGACATCGTGAGCTGCATCATCCCGGGCAATCTTGCGCACATCATGCTCGTGTGCGACACGCTCTCGCCGGACGATCCGAAGCGCTTTCAGATCATCCACAACATCGGCGCAGGGACTCAGATGGAGGATCGGCTGTTTGAGTTTCAAATCACCGGCCATTTCCGATACTGGTAGCGCATGACCCGCCCCGCCGCACTCGCACTCGCCGCACTTTTTCTCCTCGGCAGCGATCTCCCCGTCGCGCGCGCGCGGCACACGGGACTGCTGCCGATGGGCACTGTTTTCGTCGGCCAGGATCGCTTCGAGGCGCGCGTGCGGCAGCTCAGGGCGGTCGCGGACAAAGTGCGCGCGATGCCGATCGGCGAACGTACGGCGTGGTTCGGCCAAATGCTGCTCGGCACGCCCTACAAGGGCTACACGCTGGAGATTGACGATCACATCGAGGCGCCGAGCGTAAATCTCAACGGCCTCGACTGCTGGACGTTCTTTGAGACCGCGCTCGCCTTTGCCCGCATGATGGACGAGCCCGCCGAGCAATGGACGCCCGAGACACTCTTGCGCCACATCGAGAAAGATCGCTACTGGGGCGGCGAATGCACCGGCAGCTACCTCTCGCGCCTCCACTACCTCGAGGACTGGCTGCACGACAACGCGCGCCGTGGCCTCATCCGCGATCTCACGCGCAGCCTCGGCGGCGTGAACACGACGAACTCCGCGATCGAGATGACGCATAATTGGAAAAAATACCGCTACATGCGGAACAACCCAGAATTGCGCGTCGGCATCTCCGAACTCGAATCACGCCTGCGCCGCCAGCCGCTCGCGATGATCCCGAAGTCGGCCGTCCGCGGCATCGAGGACCAGCTTCAGAATGGCGACATCATCGGAATCGTCGGCCACGACGGCGATAAGTACGGCACGTCGCACGTCGGCATGGCGATCCGGAAGGACGGCGTGCTGTGCTTCATGCACGCGAGCGCACCGCACAATTTCGGCAAGGTCGTGATCGAGGCGCGGCTCAGCGACTACCTCGAAAAATATCGGACGCACGCCGGCATCATCGTCGGCAGGCCGGTGAGGTAGATCCGATTTCGCGGGACTGCGCGCAGCTACTTTTTCTTCGCCAGCGATTCGAGGTAATCGAGCAGGCCCGCGAGTTCCTTCACGGTGAGATTGTTCACGAGACCCGGCGGCATGAGCGAGGTCGGCAGCGTCTCGCGTTTCGCGATATCCTTCACGGCGAAGGTGGATTCCTGCGCGGCGATGTTGCGCACGGTCACCTTGTCCGCGGCCTCGCGCGTGACGAAGCCGACGTTCACCGTGCCGTCCTTGAGCGTAAACATGTTCGTCGCGAAGCCCTGCGCGATGGTCTTGCCGGGATCGAGGATGGCCTCGGCGAGATCGGGGCGCTTGTAGGTCTCCGCGATGTTGCCGAGATATGGGCCTCTCTGCGCCTGTTCTTGCGAGGTCGTGTGGCACGCGACGCACGTGTTCCGCGTGAAGAGCTGCTCGCCGAGCGCGATGTCGCCCTTCGTCTTCACGACCTGCGCGACGACCTCCTTCACCTGCATCGTGCCGATGAGCGGGCCGGCATCCTTCACCTTTTTCTCCAGCTTCAATTTCGACGCGGCGCTCCTTGCCTCGGCGGCGACGATCTTGTCCGCGTCATCGAGCGACGCGAGGATTCTGT
The DNA here is from genome assembly GCA_014189875.1 of Verrucomicrobiota bacterium. Taxonomy (GTDB): domain Bacteria; phylum Verrucomicrobiota; class Verrucomicrobiia; order Chthoniobacterales; family Chthoniobacteraceae; genus SXWH01. The sequence continues at coordinate 1,897 of BJFP01000550.1, forward strand.
CGGCATACGCGTTGTGTTTGATCTCGCCAGCGGCTTTCAAAATTTGCACGCGGCGCTTCGGGTTCTGCCAGCCGGTGTCGAGGGCCTTCGTGGAAAGTTCGCGCGACTCGGGCGCTCCCGTCTTGCGTGCGCTGAGCGTGAGCAGCGCGGCGTCGGCCCACAGCGAGACTTCGCCGTCGTTCTTCGCCGCGATGTCCTCGAACAACTGGTGATGGTTCTCCAGCTTCGGCGCGCCGAGGAAGGCGTTGCGCGCGGTCTCGCGCTCCTTGTTGCCGGCCTTCGCCGCCGCGAGTTGCGCGAGTGCCTGGAGTGATGCGCGCGCACCGTCGGCGCTGTCCACTTTCGCGAGCGCGGTGACGGCCTGCACGAGTGCATTCACCGGGAGGTCCTTCGACTGCGCGGCCTGCACGAGCAGCGGCACGGCGTCGCCGGGGATCGCATCCGTGTTCGCGAGCTGCGCGACGGCGTCGGGGATGAGCTTCGCGTCGCTTTTCGCGAGCGCGAGGATGCGCTGGAGCACTTCGTTGAACTGGATGCGGTTGCGGT
>BJFP01000551.1 GCA_014189875.1 Verrucomicrobiota bacterium
TCCTGCTCTCGCATCACGCACGCTGGCCCGGGCCGTGGGTGCTGGAATACGGCGGCTTGCTGACATTCGCGACGTATGCGGCGCAGGCCGCGGAGGTGGCGATCCCTGTGCTGCTGTGGGTGAAAAAGACACGCTGGTGGGGAATGCTGCTGGGGTTCTCCTTGCACGCGGGCATCTCCGTGTTCGCGCGCGATCTCGGGCTGTTCTTTCTCGCGATGATGATGACCTATCCCGCCTTCCTCCGAACAGGAGACATCGAGGCCGTGCATGGCCGCGTGAAGCGATTGCTGGCGCGCGGCGGATCGCCGGACCGATGACCTTGCCCGCGCGCATCGAGACCGCTGGCTGATGCGGATTCGCCGAAGCTGCTCGATACGCTGCCTGAGAGCGGACTGAAGGGGCTGTGGGAGAGGGAGGAGATTCCGACGAATGATGAGGGCGGGCTGTCGAGTCCCGTGGTCGCGGACGGGCGCGTGATTGTGGGGCTGGTGTGGCATTGCGATGTGCCGAGCGACACGCGGCAGATCGGCGAACTGGTCTTGCGGCAGCTCGGGCACCAATCGGCGAAGTCGCTCGGCAACGAACTCGTGGACAAGATCGAGTAGACGCGCGAATCGCTGCCGCCGACGCTGCGCGGGAAATATCTGGAGGAATTTGCGCAGAAATTTGCGGAGGAAAAGTTTGATGCGAAGCAGCGGCAGCTCTACACTGGCTGGCTCACGAAGCGATTCACGAAGGGAAAAGTGGCCTGGCAGACGCAGACGCAGACGACGATCGGCTCGCCGCTGATCGCGGACGGGAAGCTCTTCGCGATGGCGAACAACGGGAACAGCCTCCTGATGATTTCCACCGACCCGAAGGCCTACACGAGCCTCGGACGCGCCACCGTGAAAGCGCAGTGAGTCCCTTCGCCGAGCATCGCGAATGGGAAGCTCATCTTGAGAATGAAGGACCGGGTGAAGGTCTGGGCGCTGACGCCCTGACGGAAGCTGTCCCGTTGCTCGCGTCCCTCATCAGCCTTATTTTTGCGATGGAATGCCGACTTCGCTGCCCTGCATCTTCTCGATGATTGAAATCATCGGACGGAACAGATCGGTGAGGGTCTTTGGATTGAGTGCTCGCTCGTCAAGCTTCTCATTTTCGCCGAGCATGTCCGCGTAGATTCTGCGGAACTTCGGAGCCATTGCGGTGACCAGTTCTGTCTCGCGGCGCTGCAACTCGGCATCCACCGCAGTTCTCACCTGTGCAGGGTCGGGCTTGGTGGGAGCGGGATGCAGTTGTCCGTAAATCGCGATGGACAACGCGGCGATACTGAGCACGAGGCTGGCAATGGACAGCGTGCGATTCATGGCCGGCTACTTCCCGAGCCCGAACGCTTCATGCACGACATTTGCGCCATCGGTGAGCTTCGCCTCGTCAATGATGACCGCCGTTTTGATCTCCGATGTGCTGATCATCACGATATTGATGCCGCCCTTGCTGAGCGCCTCGAACATCTTTGCCGCGACTCCGCTGTGGCTTCTCATGCCGACGCCGATGATGCTCAGCTTGCCGTAGCCGCTCTCGATTTCGAGCGCGCGTGCCTTGATTTCCTTCACCACTGTAGCGAGGCCCGGCTCGACCTTCGGCAGTTCGTCCTTGTTCAGCGTGAAGCTGATATCTGTCGTGCCGTCGTGCGAGACGTTCTGGACGATCATATCAATCACGATCTGCGCGGTGGCGACGGCGTTGAAGACTTTGGCTGCGACGCCAGGCTTGTCGGGCACCGCACGGACGGTGACCTTGGCCTGGTTTTTTTCGATGCTGACGCCGCGGACGACCACGGCCTCCATGCTCTTGGTTTCTTCTTTCACGATGGTGCCTGGGTTGTCGTTGAATGAACTGCGGACCTCGAAGACGACGCCGAATTTCTTGGCGAACTCGACGCTGCGCGACTGCATGACCTTGCTGCCGCTCGATGCCATTTCGAGCATCTCGTCGAAGCTGATCTCGTCGAGTTTCTTCGCCGTGGGGACGACGCGCGGGTCGCAGGTATAGACGCCGTCCACGTCGGTGAAAATCTGGCAGAGGTCGGCCTTCACCGCGGCGGCGAGGGCGATGGCGGTGAGGTCGCTGCCGCCGCGTCCGAGCGTAGTGATGCGCTTGTCCTTCGTCTCGCCCTGGAAGCCGGCGACGATGCAGATGAAGCCGTCGTCGAGGTGCTGCTTGAGCTGTTTCGGCGTGAGGTCGGAAATTTTCGCCTTCGTGTGGACGCCGTCGGTGACAATGCCCGCCTGCGCGCCGGTGAGAGAGATCGCCTTTTTGCCAAGCGCATTGATGGCCATCGCCGTGAGCGCGATCGTGGTCTGCTCGCCGGTGGCGAGGAGCACGTCCATCTCACGCTCCTCGGGCGCGGGCGAACATTCGCGCGCGAGCTTGATGAGATTATCCGTCA
>BJFP01000552.1 GCA_014189875.1 Verrucomicrobiota bacterium
GCTTTCGATGAACTGCGTGTCGGGCGACCAGCCACCGTGATCCTTGAACGACTCTGCCTCCACGAAAACTTGATCCGCGGCGAGTGCGGAGCCGGCGAACGATGCGAGCGTGCGCAGGATTTTTTTCATGGGAAGATGAGCGGGGCGGAAATGGCTGGCGCGTTGCGGACACGAAACAAGTGCCGTGAAAAAACTACTTCGCGGCAGGCTTCGTCTCGACCGGTTTGCCCGCGGCCTTCCAGCCGTTGAAGCCCGACTTGAGGTGGAAGATTTGCGCGAATTTTTGCAGTGCGGCGAGCTTCGCGACGGCTTTCGCGCTGCGGTTTCCAGCGGCGCAATGCACGATCAGCGGCCTGTCCGCGGGCAGCGCGGCCAGCTTCTTTTCAAAATCGTCGCCGAGAAAATCCACGTTCATCGCGCCGGGGATGTGGCCTTCCGCAAATTCATCCGGCGTCCGCACATCGAGCACGAGCGCGGGGGCCTTCTCCTTCATCATCTGCGCGGCCACGTCCGGCGTAACGTTCACCGTCGTCGTCGCCTTCAGTCCCGCGGGCTTCTTCGCATCCTCGGCGATGGCCCGCGGTGCAAAATTCAGCACGAGACTCAGCAGGAGCACGGGGAGCAGGGAAGGGGGGATTTTCATGGGGGCAAAGCAAAGCCGATCGCGCTGCGTTGGCAACCCGTCACGAGCGGGCGCGGATGAAAATGAAGAGATCGCCAAATTATCCTCTGGCGCTCCGATTCATGAATCGGATTTAACATCCACCACAAATGGTCCTCGAAATCGTCAAATACGGCAATCCGGTGCTCCGCGCGAAAGGTCTGGAGATCAGCGACGGCGACGAACGCGCGCGCAAGCTCGCGGACGACATGCTGGAGACGATGCGCGCCGCGAATGGCGTCGGGCTTGCCGCGCAGCAGATCGGAGTGCCGATCCAGTTGGCGGTGATTGACGTGAGCGGCGTCGAGGATCGCCCGAGCGAAATGCTCGTGGACGGCAAGAGCGTGAGCATCGGCGCATTCATGCCGATGATCCTGGTGAACCCCGTGATCGAACTCGGCAAGGAAACCGAGGAGGGCGTCGAGGGTTGCCTGAGTTTCCCCGAGCTGAATGGCGACATCGTCCGCGCCGCATCGGTGAAGGTGAAGGCGAAGACGCTCGACGGCTCGCCGCTCGAATTCGAGGCCCGCGGCCTTCTCTCCCGCGCCGTGCAGCACGAGGTGGATCACCTCAATGGCATCCTCTTCATTGACCGGATGAACTCCGCCGTGCGCACGAGCCTCGCCGGCAAGCTCAAGCGGCTGCAGAAGCAGGCGAGGGCGTAGCGGGCGGGCGGCGGACGGTGCTGACCGCACAGTTTTCCTGCGATTCGAGAATGTGACTGGTGACTGGTGAAGAGTGACTGGTGGTCAGCGTTCGCGCGTCGTGATTGGAACCAGTCACTATTCACCAGTCACCAGTCACAGAACCCAAGCAAGCAGACCGTCTCAGTTGCCTTCCTCCTCCACCTCTTCCTGCGCGTGGACCCACACGCTGTTCACGAGGCCGAAGCTGAACATCAGCACGAGCGCAAAGGTGCCGCCGTAGCTCACGAGCGGCAGCGGCAGCCCGGTGATCGGCATCAGCGCGATCGTCATGCCGATATTCTGGAACACATGGAAGAAGACCTGTGCGGTGATGCCGCCCACGATGAGCACGCCGAACCGGTCCGTCGCGCGCACCGCCGTGATCATGCACGCGAAGATGAGCACGCCGAAAGACGCGATGAGCGCCGCGCCGCCGAGGAATCCCCACTGCTCGCCGATGGTCGAAAAAATGTAGTCCGTGTGCGCCTCTGCCATCGGGATGAGGCCGAGTTCCAGTTGGGTGTCCGGCGCCTTGAATCCCTTGCCTCGGATGCCCGCGGAGCCGATCGCGATGAGCGACTGGTTCACGCCGTAGCTCGTCCCGCGAGGGTCCACGTCCGGGTCGAGGAACGTCACCACGCGGTCTCGCTGGTAAGGCTTCAGCCCGAAATTCATCACGAGCGGCATGATCGTCAGCCCGGTGAGCAGCACGACCGCGAGCCAGCGCAGCGGCAGCCCTGCGAGGTAGAGCATCGTGAGGATCACCGGTGCCCACGCGATCGTCATGCCGAGATCCGGTTGCTTCAAAATGAGCGCCATCGCGGGCGCGGCGATGATTCCGGTGCAGAGGATGCGCAGCGATGCGTGCCAGTTTCGCGCGTAGCTGAGAAAAAGCGCGATGGTGAGGATGCCGCCCGCCATCGCGAGCTGGCCTGGCTGGAATGCCGGCAGGCCCGGCAGCTTGAGCCAGCACTTTGCGTGTTGCACCTCGACGCCGAGCTTCGTGTACGTGAGCGCGACGAGCGCGACGCTCCCGACATACAGCGGCACGGCCAGCCATTTCGCCCAGCGAAAATCAATCA
>BJFP01000553.1 GCA_014189875.1 Verrucomicrobiota bacterium
GTGCTCTACCTCCTCCGCACCAAGCTTCGTCATGGCTGGCGCACCGCATACTATCGCGATTTCGTACGGCCCCAGATTCTCGACACAACGCCATTTCTCGAAACCGACGACAACAGTTGCGAGATCCATGTGCTCACATCTGCGGAAGACTGGATCAACCTTCTCTGGGCGTTGAGAACATTCTACCATTATTCGCGCAGCCGCTTCGCGCTCTGCATCCACGATGATGGATCGCTCGGAGAAACCGCGTGCGGCCATCTCCGCAGAATCTTTCCAAACGCCCGCCTCATCCGCCGCGCTGAGGCGGATCGCCACATCGGGCCGCTGCTCGCGAGGTATCCGCGTTGTCAGTCTTTTCGTACGAACCATGCTCTGGCGCTGAAGGTCTTCGACTTCGCCGCCTTCCTGAAAGCGGACAGGATGTGCCTGCTCGACAGTGACATTCTTTTCTTCGCCCATCCCAGTGCGCTGCTCACGCTGATCGGTGATCCCAGCGTGCGCCACAACAGCCTGAACAAGGATTGGGGGCATGGCTACACGATCGAACAGGACGTCTTGCAGACTCTCCTCGATTTTGAGCTTCCCCCGCTGATCAACTCGGGACTCGGGCTGATCCACCGCGGCTCGATTGATTTCGACTGGGTCGAGGAATTTTTGGCGCTGCCGGGCATCCTGAGCCACTCGCATCAGATCGAACAGACCCTTATCGCACTCTGTTCAGCACGGTTTGGTTTCACGATGTTGCCGCCTGAGTATGACGTGCGCCTTGACACCCCGGCCTCCGGCGCGCCCTCACGCCATTACACAGGGCCGATTCGGCACCTGATGTATCGGGAAGGCATACGCCGTCTGGTCAAGGGCGGCTTCCTCAACAGCCTTCAAAAACACTCGGCTGACGGGAACCGGGCCGCTGCGTGTTCAGAAATCCCAAACAATCCGCGGCCATGAAAATCGCGATCGTTTCGCCTGAATTCCCACCTGAGAGAGGCGGCATCCAAACCTACAGTTACGAGTTCGCAAGAGAGCTCGGCTGTCACGGGCATGACGTCACCGTTTTCACCCGTGCGCATGACGGGGGCGAAATGAAGGGCACACCGTTTCACGTCGAGCCGGTGCTTCAGCTTCGCCGGCGCACCGATCGCGGGATTTTACGGGATCAATCGTTCGATGTGTGGCACGCAATGAACGCAGCCTATTCTTGGCTGGCGCTGGAAAATCCCCGGACATTCGTCACCGTTCACGGGAACGATTTTCTCCTTCCGTATTTCCCCGTCGAACGTTTCGACTTTGCCACGCGACTGGGGTTTGGCGCCCGGCTCGATTGCTGGATCGGCGACCGGTTGACGAGTGCGCTCGTCCAGCGTGCCCTGCCCCGGGCCGCGCACATTTTCACCAACAGCCGCTATACGGAAAAGCGCTTTTGCGAAACGAACCCCTCATGCCGCGGCAAGACCTCCGCCGCGATGGTCGGTGTCTCGGAGGAATACTTCGCACTCCCTCGTCCGCCGCGGCGGGCAGGAGTGACGCGGCTCGTGACCGTGTGCCGCCTCGCCGAGCCGCACAAAAATGTGGACCTCGTCCTCCGCGCCCTCGCGCAACTCCAAGGCGAACACGAGTTCCACTACACGGTGATCGGCGACGGGCATCTCCGGCCGGAATACGAGCGCCTCACAGCGGAACTCAACCTCGGCAGCCGGGTCACCTTCACAGGTTTTCTCGACAGGCAAAAACTTCATGAACACCTGCTCGACAGCGAACTGTTCATCCTCCCGACTTCCGAGACACCGATCGCTTACGAAGGGTTCGGCCTCGTCTATCTCGAAGCAAATGCCTGTGGCTGCCCGGTGCTGGCCGCCCGGATCGGCGGTGCCGCCGAAGCGGTCGAGGATAAGGTGAGCGGCATCTTGATCGATACCGTCACCGCAGAATCTATCGCCGCCGCGCTCCTCCGATTCCTGACTGGTGCGATCCGTTTCGCCCCCGAAGCGTGCATCACTTTCGCGCGGCATTTTTCCTGGGCACGGGTCGTCGGACATTGCGTCACTCACTACGAAAAAAGCATTGGATGAAGCCCCTCATCATCGCACGGATCCGGGAATGACGCGGACCGCCGCCAGTCCCTCTTGCGAAGGAATGCGACAACTTGGCCACCATCTGTCGCGGATCAAAACGGCCGGGAAAGCCGCGCTTGCAAGGCTCATCGGTTTGGAGCGTCATAAACGGACATGATCTCACCGGGACGCCTGTGGCGGCTGCTCAAACGCGACGCGAAACGCGGATGGAGCGCCAGTTACCACGACTACAAAGTCAGACCGCTGATCCAGAAATGGATCTGGCCGTTTTGGAGCGACGCACCGATGTCCGTGCCGATCCACATCCTCACCGGCGAGAAGGACTGGCAGCTCTGCGCGTGGATGCTCGCCAGC
>BJFP01000554.1 GCA_014189875.1 Verrucomicrobiota bacterium
GTGCGGTGACGTCCCTGCCGGTTTTCGTGGCGAAGGCGAGGATGTTCCGCCCAGCCTGTCCGAGGCTTTCAACTGGAACTGCATGGTCTCGGCGAGGGTGATGTAGATGCGCGTGTCCGACGACGCGAACGGCTTCGGCTTGGCAGGTGCGGCGGTCGTGGTGGCAGGTGCGCCGGGGGCGGGCTTGACGGCCGGCGGGCTCTGCGCGCCTGCGCCGGCGGTGAAAATGAGGGAGGCGATTCCGAGGAGGAGGATGGAGGTTTTTATGGAGTTGAGAGGTCGGGACGCCCGCTCCTTTTCCTCTCAACGCTCAACGTTCAACACCTTCTCCCATCAGCTCCCCGGCTCTGGTGCATCTGTGCGATCCTCGAAGCGCGTGAATTCCTTGAGGAAGGTGAGGGGGATGTCGTCGGTGGCACCGTTGCGGTTCTTGGCGATGATGAGCGTGGCTTTGCCCTCGGCATCGGCCTTGGCCTCGTCGGTGTCGGCGTAATAGACTTCGCGGAGGAGGAGGCCGACGACGTCAGCGTCCTGCTCGATGGTGCCGGATTCGCGGAGGTCGCTCAGGCGCGGGCGGCCCTTGCTGTCGCCGGTGCGCTGCTCGGGGTTTCGGTTGAGCTGTGCGAGGACGACGATGGGGATATTCAGCTCCTTGGCGAGCGCCTTGAGTCCGGAGCTGATTTCGGCGATTTCGAGCTGGCGGTTGTCCTGCGCGCGGCGGCTGGAGCTGCGCAGGAGCTGGAGGTAGTCAATGAAGATGATCGCGATGTCCTGCTGGCTTTTCATCCTGCGCGCCTTCGCGCGCAATTCGAGGATGCTGAGGCTGCTCGTGTCATCAATGAGGATTTTGGCCGACGCGAGTTTGGCCGCGCCCGCGGTGAGGCGCGGGAATGACGAGTCGGGCATGAAGCCCGTGCGGACGTCGCTGAGATTCACCCGGGCAATCGAGCACAGCATGCGCTGCACGAGCTGCTGCGAACTCATTTCCAGTGAAAAGACGGCGACCGCCTGGCCGAGTTCCACGGCGATGTGCTCAGCCATGTTCATCGCGAAGGCCGTCTTGCCCATCGAGGGGCGCGCCGCGATGACAATCATCTCCGCGCCGTGCAGACCGTTGGTGAGCAGGTCCAGTTTCTTAAAGCCCGTCGAGAGGCCGCTGATTTTCCCCCTGTCGAGGTAGAGCTTGTTGATGTCGCCGATGGCCTTCATCACCATGTCCTTCAGGCTCGCCGTCTTGTCCTTGAAGCGGTCCTTGGCGATTTGGAAAATCTTCGTCTCCACTTCGTCGAGCAGCCCCTGCGTGTTGTCCTGCTCCTCGTAGCTGCGCGCGGAGTATTCGTTGCAGACTTTGATGATTTCCCGGAGCGTGTATTTCTCGAGGAGGATCTCGATGTAATAGTTCGCGTTCGCCGCGGTGGGGAGGAAGACGAAGAGGTCGTTCAGCGCCGCCGGGCCGCCGATCTGATCGAGCTTGTTCCGGTCGCGCAGGAATTGCGCGATGGTGATGAAATCGATCGGCCGGTTGGCATTCCACAGCTCCAGCAGCGTCTCAAAAATCTCGCCGTGCGCGGGGATGTAGAACGTCTCCTTCGTCACGCCGCTCTCGACGGCGAGGCCGATCACGTCCTTCGGTGCGAGCAGGATGGAGCCGAGTACGCCTTTCTCGGCGTCGGGTGCCTGTGGGAATTCCCGGTGAAAATCCGGTGGATAAGTGACCTTTCCCTTCAGGTCACTCCGGGGCTTGCCGCCCCGGCTCTTCTCAGAACCCGGATTCCCTGTGGTGGGATCCGCAGCCATCGGAGACTACTCCTTGTGCTTGGCTTTGGTCTTCGCCTTGTAGCCGCCGACGGTCTTCTCCGTCTTCGGGGCTTCCTCAGCTTCGGGCTTCGCAGCCTCCACCGGCGTCTTCGACGCGATGGTCACCGTCACGGTCGCCGTGATGTCATGGTGCAGCTTGATCTCCACCTCATGCTTGCCGGAATCCTTGAGTGGCTTGGGGAGCACGATGCTGTGGCGGTCGAACTCCGTGTTGCCACCGAGTTCTGCGCGAATCTTGTCCGCAATGTCCGATGCCGTCACCGAGCCGAACGCCTTGCCCTGCTCGCCGGTTTCCAGTTCGAAAGTCAGCTTCATCTTGCCGATGCGGCGCGCGAAATCCTGAGCGTCGTTCAGCTCGTTCGCCTCGCGCTCGGCGCGCTTCTTCTTGAGCACATTGATGCGATGGACGGCACCCGAGGACTTCTCGATCGCCTTGCCCTGCGGGAGGAGAAAATTGCGGGCATACCCGGACTTCACTCGGACGAGATCGGCTTCTGCGCCGAGGTGCCCGACTGTCGCGGTGAGGATGACTTCTGTGGCTGGCATGGTGAAAGGCCGTTGGTGTACGGTTGGATAACGGGTGGCGTTGATAGTC
>BJFP01000555.1 GCA_014189875.1 Verrucomicrobiota bacterium
TGTCCTATTCGATCTTTTGTTAAAATCTCTATATTTGCGAGAACCCAGCCGCGATTTCGCGGTTTTTTTGCAAGCAAGTTGCATGTCGCGATGACGGTGTTCCGAGGTTGCACCTACGCGGACGGATATATGAGGGATCTGCGCGCGTCTCAATTTTTCCGCAGCGTCGTTCAGGCCGACGCTCGTAGCTGTGAGCCGGTAGCGGTGGTGCGAGTGCGTGGAAGCACCGCGCGACGACCGGCCCGCGCGCCACGCCGAATGGAGCAAGCCGGTGTCCTCAGCAATGCAGTGTGAAAGGCTGAGCCGCACTGTGCTTGAGGAGATTTTCTCGTGATTCATAAAACCCCGTCATCTCCGTCATTCCATTCGCAGTCCGTGCATCAAAAGGGATTTGACGATGACGGATTCCCGCACAGTCCCCGTCATGTGGTGTCACTCGGTTCGCAGTCGCAGGCGAGGGCGTGACGGACGGCGACCGTAGAATTGTTCGATTCGGGGAGCGGGGCGGAACGACTGACGAGAGCCGTCAATGTGAAGAACAACGGGAAATGCTCGGCTTGCAGAGAATGGCTGGGAGCCAATGCGGCTTTGCGTATTTCTTGTTTCGCGTCGCTACCGGATAGTTGAGTCCTCCCTTGTGGACGGTTGCGTGAATCAAAAGGGCGTCGATCTCGGAGAGCATCCGTAAAACGACGGCCCCCTCGGACAGAAGCGAACGAAGGGCACCGATGCATTCTTGCGATAGTCCCTCCCAAATGATCAGGGTTTCGTTCTCGCCGCAAAACACCGAATCACCAGACGCCTCGGGAAATCGAAGCACCAGCTCCGGAAAACTTACATCATCCATTCGATGAACCACCTCGCGGATTTTTTCTTTCAACATGGAAAATTACTGTTGGGGTGGTTTGATGATCCAACTGCGCTTGGTCGCCGTGCGGTGCTTTTGAAACCTTGCCGGAAACCTCGTGGCCAGGCGCGCAAGATACTGGCCGCACGCGGTCGGATAATTGCCAAGCAGGCGGCAGGCGGACGCATGGACGGCTGATTCCTTGGCGCACAGCTTTTGCTTGAGGTCTTCCGCGTCGCCCTCCCACACAGCGCCATCTTCAAACAGGTTTGCCTTGTCAATGAGCGTGCGCAATAGGTTCTCTGGCTCGTTGTCGAACAGCATCTCCGCGATTTCGGCGGGAATGTAAGAGGCCACTCCATAGCGACGCCCTTTCAACCTTTCGGGAATCGAATACTGAAGCAGCATTTGAGCGAAAGCCGGCAATTCCGAGTTGATCGCATCACGGAACGCCTTGCGCGGGTCGGTTGCTTCGTCGAACCGCTTCCAAAATTCTGGCGACCGCTCGGCTTCCAGCATGATGATTTTTTCCACGAGGTCGTCCGTGAGCGGCGGGAGGCAGCGCAATTTCTCCGGATCATCGTTCAGCGTGATGCTCAACCGCCAGAAGGGCGAAACGGTGCAGGCGTCCTTGTTTTTCTTGTGCAATCGCGCGGTATCGTTCGCCACCACCTCCTTGATGCGCTCGCCGAAGAATTGCCGGTCCTCATGGCGGGATGAACTCGGGATTTCCTCGATGAGCAGATGTTCTGCCCCGATGAGTTCGGCGTTGAAATCGGTGCGCCCGAAAAAATAGGACTTCGGGTCGGCATTACGGCCGCCCAAAAGCGGGGTGATGATTTGATGCTGGATGCGGGATTTCCCGCAGTCCGGTGGCCCGACAATGATGAGCGCTTGGCCCGGCCTCCGCTCTCCAGCGCGCAGGGCTTCCACGGAAATCTTCAACCAGGCGATGAATCGCTCCACGCCTTCCTTGCCGAGCAAGGCAGTCAGAAACTCGATGATGGTGGAACATGGGCCGGGACGTGGCTCGATGAGCCGCGAGGACTCGCGCACGAGGACGCGCCCACCCGGAAAGGAATGCACTCCCGCAGGCGTGCCGGCGATGTTGATCGCGAAATCCACGACACGATGCTCCGTCGCGGCGTCGAGGATGCGGTCAATGTGCGAGACAGTTTCGTTGCTCTCGGGGTCCGGCCTCGCCCTGTATCCGCGTGTTCGTAGCTTGCGCCGAATGTCTCCCGAACCCATTTCGAGATAACGCACGCGACCCGCTCCGTCGTCCGCGCGGATGAAGTAAGACTGCGAACCGTTGAGCCAGTGCAAGTCCAGCTCTTCGAGCACGCCCAAGGCATTGAATGGTGCCGATGACGGGGTGCCGCTTCCGTTGGATTGAGGAAGGTTCTTTTTCTCGCCATTCGTGCTTCCGTTTTTGGGTTTTGATTCCGGCGGGGCAGCCGCTAGGAGAGCCAAAACGTCAACTTTTTCAGCCTGTGTCCACTCGTTGAAATCCTTGCAATTGGCGGGTGTGGATACCCGATAGACAATGCCCTTCGC
>BJFP01000556.1 GCA_014189875.1 Verrucomicrobiota bacterium
GTGGAGGCGAGGGGAGTTGAACCCCTGTCCTAAAAACTTTTGACGCAAACATCTACACGCTTAGCCGTGCCATTAATTTAAGCCTCACGCTGCGGGCGGGCGCGCCACGCGAGGCCGGTCGTCCACGGGGTGAAGTCTCGCTCTCCGGCGCGGTCGCTCCGCCGGAAAGCCAGCCTGCCAGGTGTCGTCCCCGAGGCCTAGCAGGCGTCAGTTCGGGAACGTCTCAGCACTTAGGCTGCGAGGGCCAGTTCTTCGTTTTTGGCTTTTATGTTTTTTGCCCAGGATTGGTAACGCGGCCAACCAGGCTTCCGCGGCATGCCGTCTGCATCTCGAATTTTCAGTCGAAACCAGTACGCCCCCGTTATTTTTTGGGAGACCGCGACCTTACGCGCGGCGTGCGGCTTTGCAATGGATCATTCGTCCGGCACTCGGCATTTGGTTTTCCGCCCGGCCCTGCTACCTTCGTCCTGTGAAAATAATCTTCCTCGCCCTTCTCGCCGTCGTGTGTCTCCCGTTCGCCGGCTGCACGAGCGGGAAGAAGGGCAAGTCCGGCTACCGGAATTACGACGGCGACAGCAGCCCGAACATCCGGATGTTCGAAGAGAAGCCGGGCTATCCGGTGAACACGCGCTGAGAGCGCGAACGTAGCTGCCGCAGGCAGCCCGCAGGGCAGCGCCGGAGGGCGTTGGCAACCGGGCACTTTTTTCGAGGACAGGAAAAATGGCTGCCAAGTTCCGCTCACGCCCTATCATCGCCGCGTGGCCGACCTTTTCGATCTCACTGAAACCAAATCCGACGCGACCGCGCACGCCGCGCCGCTCGCGGAACGGATGCGGCCGCGCACGCTTGATGAGTTCGCCGGCCAGCAGCACATCCTCGGGCCGGGGAAATTGCTGCGCCGCGCGATCGAGGCGGACCGCATCGCGAGCATCATTCTCTTCGGCCCGCCGGGCACGGGGAAGACCACGCTCGCGCAGATCATCGCGAATGCGACGAAGAGCCGCTTCGAGCGGCTGAGCGGCGTGGAGAGCAACATCGCGGACCTGCGCAAAGTCGTCGCGTCCGCGGTAAACCGGCTCGCGAACACGGGACAGAAGACGATTCTTTTCGTGGATGAAATCCACCGCTGGAACAAGGCGCAGCAGGACGTGCTGCTGCCGGATGTCGAGCGCGGAACCGTGCGGCTCATTGGCGCGACGACGGAGAATCCGTTCTTCTACGTGAACAGCGCGCTCGTCTCGCGCTCACAGGTCTTCCAACTCGAACCGCTCGCGCCCGCCGACATCGAGGCCGTGCTGCGCCGCGCGCTCGCGGACGAGGAGCGCGGCGTCGTGGCCGCGCTCAATGTAGCCGCGCTTGTAAAAGCGCGGGCTGATCAAACGCCCGACAATCTCGGGGGAAAAAGTGCCCGCGCTGTCACCAGCGCGGCTACGGTGATCGCCGCCGCCGACGCGCTCACATTCCTCGCCACCATCGCGGATGGCGACGCGCGCAAGGCGCTGAACGCCCTCGAAATCGCCGCGCTCACCACGCCGCCCGGTGCGGACAGGATTGTCCGCGTTACGCACGCCATCGCCGAGGAGAGCATCCAGAAAAAAGCCGTCGTGTATGACGCCACCGGCGACGGTCACTACGACACCATCTCTGCATTCATCAAAAGCGTGCGCGGCTCGGACCCGGACGCCGCGCTCTACTGGCTCGCGAAGATGCTCTACGCCGGCGAGGACATCCGCTTCATCGCGCGGCGGCTCGTCATCCTCGCGAGCGAAGACATCGGTATGGCCGATCCGCAGGGCCTGCCCATCGCCGTCGCCGCGCAGCAGGCGGTGCAATTTATCGGCATGCCCGAGGCGCGCATCACGCTCGCGCACGCCACCGTCTATCTCGCCACCGCGCAGAAATCTAACCGCGCCTACGCCGCCATCGACAAGGCGATGGAGGAGGTGAAAAACGGCGTCACCCTCGCCGTCCCGCGCCACCTCCGTAGCACCGGCGACAAACGCGCCGCGAAGACCCTCGGCCACACCGGCTACCAGTATTCGCACGAAGGCGAAGGCGCCTACATCCCGCAGGCGTATCTCCCCGAAGGCCGCCGCTACTACGATCCCTCGGAAAATGGCTACGAGAAGCGCGTGAAGGAACGCCTCGACTACTGGCGCGCGCTCTTCGAGCAGTCGCAGAAAAAATAACGCGGGTGGAACGCATCGCTCCGTCGCGGGTTTTGGCGTGTCTCGGGTAGGGCGGGTATCCCAAGTGACTTACAATGCTGCATCGCTGGTGGGCTATCCCGGCTTCGTGGATTCGGCTGACCTCACGGTCGTCCCCGAGCCCGGCACGGCGCTGTTCGGCATTGCGTGCGTCGGGATCGCAGCGTTCCGCCGGCGCAGGAGTTCAGCGGTGTAA
>BJFP01000557.1 GCA_014189875.1 Verrucomicrobiota bacterium
CCCTTCGTCACTTCGCCGAAGACGGCGTGCTTGCCGTCGAGGTGCGGGGTGGCGAGGTGGGTGATGAAGAACTGGCTGCCGTTCGTGCCGGGGCCCGCGTTGGCCATCGAGAAGATGCCGGGCTTCGAGTGCTTGAGCGACTTGTCAATCTCGTCGGCGAACCGGTAGCCGGGGCCACCTGCGCCGGTGCCGGTCGGGTCGCCGCCCTGGATCATGAAGTTTGCGATGACGCGGTGGAATTTGACGCCGTCGTAGTAGCCGCGCTTGGCGAGGTTCAGAAAATTGGCTGCGGTCATGGGCACTTTGCTGGCGAAGAGAGTCGCTTCGATGTTGCCTTTGGTGGTCGTGAGAATGATGCGGATGTCGGACATAAGGGCGCGGAAGCTGGCGGGTGTGCGGGATCGGCGCAAGCGATTTACGAGGACGCCGGTAGCCGCGCTTGTGAAAGCGCGGGCTGATTTCCGCAACGTGAAAAATGTTTGCCCGCGCTTTCACAAGCGCGGCTACGAAAATGATGCGCGCGCGTTTTTCATCGGCGTCATTTTCTCCGCGTGACAGAAATCGTGTCGCGTGTATTGCTCGCCGCGATGAAAATTTTCACCTCCATCCTCGCTCTCACTCTCGCAGTCACACTCAGCGTCCGCACCTTCGCGGCGGACGATGAAGTCGCCGTGGTCAAGACCAACATGGGCACGATGGTGCTCGAATTCTGGGCCGACGTTGCGCCGAAGCACGTCGAGAATTTCAAGACGCTCGCAAAAAAGGGATTCTACGACGGCACGGCGTTTCACCGCGTGAAAAAGGACTTCATGATTCAGGGCGGAGACCCGCTCACGAAGGACGACGCGCAAGCGGCGCGCTGGGGCACGGGCGATCCGGGCTACAAGATCAAGGCGGAGTTCAACGACAAGAAGCATGTGCGCGGCGTGCTCAGCATGGCGCGTTCGCAGGATCTGGATTCGGCGGGCAGCCAGTTTTTCATCTGCCACGGCAGTCCGAGTTTTCTCGACGGAGAATACACGGCGTTTGGCAAGCTGATCAGCGGCGACGATGTGCTGGAAAAGATCGCGACGACCGAGACTGCGCCCGGAGATCGCCCGGTGAAGAAGGTCGTCGTCGAGAGCGTGAAGATCGTCCCGCGCGCCGAGGCGAAGTAATTTTCTCCCGCGCCACTGCGCGAACACGGCGTGCGTGCAGCACACCGGAGGCCGCGCTTTCTCCGCAAACCACCGCCACCTGAAACACGACATGTCGAAAGTCACGCTCGGCCTCATCCAGACCGCCGTCGGTGCTGATCCAATCGCGAATCTCGAACTTGCGCTCGCGAAGACCGTCGAGGCTGCCAAGGCCGGCGCGCAGATCGTCTGCCTCCAGGAGCTGTTCCGCAGCCACTACTTTTGCCAGATCGAGGATCACAAATACTTCGCGCTGGCCGAGGCGATTCCTGGGCCGAGCACGGAGGCATTTTGCAAAGTCGCGAAGGAATACGGCATCGTGATCATCGCGTCGCTTTTTGAAAAACGCGCGGCGGGGCTCTACCACAATACGGCGGCGATCATTGACGCCGGCGGCGAATTCCTCGGCAAGTATCGCAAGATGCACATCCCGGACGACCCGCTCTTTTACGAGAAGTTCTACTTCACGCCGGGCGACCTCGGCTTCCGCGCGTGGCAGACGAAGTTTGGAAAAATCGGCGTCTGCGTGTGCTGGGATCAATGGTATCCCGAGGCCGCGCGGCTCACGGCGATGCAGGGCGCGCAGATTCTTTTTTACCCGACGGCGATCGGCTGGCACCCGTCGGAGAAGGCGCAGTTCGGCGAGCGCCAGCATTCTTCGTGGGAGACGATTCAGCGCGGGCACGCGATCGCGAACGGTTGCTACGTCGCCGCGGTGAACCGTATCGGTCACGAGGCTCCGGACGGTGGCGCGGGCTTGGAATTTTGGGGCCAGAGCTTTGTCGCGGATCCGTCCGGCATGATTTTGAAAAGGGCATCCGTGGACCGCGAGGAGAACCTGCTCGTGCAGGTGGATCTCGACGCCGTGGACACGCAGCGGACACACTGGCCCTTCCTGCGCGACCGGCGCATTGACGCATACGGCGAGATCACGAAACGCTATCTGGACTAAATGGGAAACATGAAGACGACGAAGGAGACGAAGGACGTGCCGGAGGTTCCGGCAGCGCGCGGGTATCGCATGCCGGCGGAATGGGAACCGCACGCCGCGACGTGGCTCTCGTGGCCGCGCCGCGAGGGCATCAGCTTTCCCGGCAATGGCGCGTACGACAAAGCCGCGCTCGCCATCGCGAAGATGGTCCACGCGCTCGCGGATTCGGAGCCTGTGCATGTGAATGTGTGCGACGCCGCGCACGAGACGGACGTGAAGAAAATCCTCG
>BJFP01000558.1 GCA_014189875.1 Verrucomicrobiota bacterium
GTCGGGAAGCTCTATGTCCATGTCGGCCGTTATCCCCAGGGGCAGATGCGGTTCTACCGGCATGCCGCCCGGCTGCAAACCGTCTCCGAGCCGATCAAGTCCGCCATCATTTCGGAGGTTCCGGATTGCGCCGCCAAAGTGCGCAGCATCGCCTATCCGCTCCCGGACGCTCCGCAGGCAGCCTCGCGGACGGATGCGCAGCCCCGCTGCAAGCGGCTGCTGTATGCGGGCCGCGTGCATCCGGAAAAAGGCGTCCACCTCCTCGTCGAGGCGATGAGTCTTCTGGCGGGAACGATTCCGCCGGAGTGGAAGCTGATCATCGTCGGCCCGTGGGAGGCAAACGCCGGCGGGGGCGGCAAGAGCTACCTTGAAGAGTTGAAACGAATCGCACAGCCTGTCGCGGATCGTGTCGAGTTCACCGGCCCCGTCTTCGATTCCGGCCAGCTCGCAGGTTTCTACCAGATGGCATCACTTTTCGTTTATCCGTCGCTCGCTGAAAAGGGGGAGACATTCGGCGTCGCACCGCTCGAAGCCATGTCGCACGGCTGTCCCGCGCTGGTGTCCGACCTCGCGTGCTTCCGGGATTTTCTGGAGGACGACGGGAACGGATTCATTTTCGATCACCGCGCGCCGCACCCCGCGGAAGTGCTCGCGGCGAAAATCCGGGAACTCATTCAGGATCCCGTGCGACTCGAACGCGCAGGGGAGGATGCCGTGCTCACCGCACAGCGATTCTCGGTGGACCGGATCGCCGGCATTTACCTCGATGATTTTCAGTCCCTGCTCGCCCCCGCGGAGGCACGGAAACCGTGAAGACCTTCGACCAGAAATCCCCGTATGACTCGCCGTGGACGCTGCGCCAGCGCATCGCCATGCTCGTTTGGGAATACTGCTGGTCGCTCTTCTGCGGCTGGACGCCGAAGCCGTTCAATCGCTGGCGCCTTTTCTGGCTGCGAATCTTCGGCGCAAAAATCCACGGACTGCCTTTTGTCCATCAGCGCGCCCGCATCCAGATTCCATGGAATGTGACGCTGCACGACCGTGCCACGCTGGGGGATCGCGCGAATTTGTACAGCCTCGGCGAGATCGAAATCGGTGCCCGCGCGATCGTGGCGCAGGAGGCTTACCTTTGCGGCGGCACGCACGATCTTTCGGTTCCGAATCTCCCTCTGCAAGTGGCGAAGATCACCATTGGAGAGGATGCCTTCATCGGCGCGCGTGCTTTCATCATGCCCGGCGTCACGGTCGGCGCGCGCGCGGTGGTCGGAGCTTGCGCGGTCGTGACGAGGCACGTAGGGGAGGGGTGCGTCGTCGGCGGTAATCCCGCCCGGCCGCTCCACACTGGCAAATCTGACAAAGTCCCATGAATCTTTCCAACCCACAGCGAGTCATCAAACTCATCAAGGATCTTGCCTCGAAACCTTTGAATCTGCCGCGTTATTTGAGTTGCCTTCCGCTGTGGAAACGCAGTCGGTTGAATTTTGCAATGCCGTGGTGGTCGTTTTCCGCGATCGACTTCGTGAACGAGCAGTGCCGGGCGGATCAGGACGTCTTCGAATTCGGCAGCGGCGGCTCGACGCTCTTCTTTGCGAAGCGCTGCAAAACGGTGACTGCCGTCGAGGACGACGCAACCTAGCATCATGCGCTCACCAACGCGCTCCGAGCGGACCGGGTCGAAAACGTCGAAATCCTGCTCCGGCCATTCGATTTTCGAAAAGGTAAGGACTTTGCCGCCTCGGAGTATCTGCATTCCCTGTCCGGCAGGAAATACGACATTATCGTTGTGGATGGCCAGGACTGGACGGCCGACATGCGGCCAGTCTGTTTCGCCCGGGCGGAAGATCATATCCGGGAGGGCGGAATGATCGTCGTGGATGATTCTTGGAGATACGTTCATCTTCGCGAACATAACCGAGCGAAATCGTGCAGAATCTTCGAGTCGGTCGGTCCCTGTCGGGTCGGTGTCACGAGCACCGACGTCTATTTCTACTAGCCACGGAACGTAACGCACCGAACGGCATAGCTACATCCAGCATGGTTCCCGTTTCCATCATCGTCCCGATCAAGAATGAGGCGTCGAATCTCGAACGCTGTCTGGCATCGGTCGCGTGGGCGGATGAGATTTTTGTCGTGGACTCGCAGAGCACGGACGGCTCGCAGAAGATCGCGGAGGGCTGCGGTGCAAGGGTGGTGCAGTTTGAATTCAACGGCACATGGCCGAAGAAGAAAAACTGGGCGCTGGAGAACATTCCGTTCCGGCACGAGTGGGTCTTCATCCTCGATGCGGATGAGGTGATGCCGCCGGAGGCCGAGGCGGAGTTCCGCGCGATCGTGACCGATGCGAATCACCCCGTCGCGGGCTATTGGATCAACCGGCGCTTCATG
>BJFP01000559.1 GCA_014189875.1 Verrucomicrobiota bacterium
GTGCGATCTTCGATCTCTCATCGAACAAGCTGCGGCCCGCAGGCTGGACCTCTGCGGACGCCGCGGGGCTGCCGATTTTTCCAGGCCTCGTGCGCTACGACGAGGCCGTGGAGAAAAAGGCGATCCTGCATGCGCTGCGCTTCACCTGCGTGCGCACGCGGCGCGCATACGTGCCGCCCGCCACGCACTTCGCGAGCCGGCTCACCGATGCGAATCTCCCGCCGATGGGAATGCGCGTGCGGATGCGCGCGGATTTCGACATTTCGAAATTCCCCGCATCCGCGCAGGTCATCCTCACTGCGCTGAAAAAGTACGGCATGATCGTCGCCGACAACGGCTCCAACTGGTTCCTCAGCGGCGCACCCGATCCGCGCTGGAACGACGACGAACTGAACACGCTGAAACGCGTGAAGGGCCGTGATTTCGAGGTGATCCAGATGCCCGTGCCGGTCACGCGCTGATCGTGATCTGAAGCTCCGCACATCTGGTGCATGTTCACCGCGTATGAAAAGGATCGCCCGCTCGTGCATGAGCGGAAGGTCGTACGGGTGCGCGTGGAGTCTCTGTCCGGCTCGCCGATCCATGCGCGCGTCGGCTTCATCAGCCCGAACCTCGACGAGGCGACACGCTCCGCGCACGTCCGCGTCGTGCTGGAAAATCCCGGGCGTCGTCTGAAAAACAAATCCTTCGCCGAGGGAACGATCAAACTCGACGCCCCCGAAGTCCTCGCCATCCCGCACAGTGCCGTCCTGTGGCCTGGCGGCACTCCGCGCGTCTTCGTGCGCCGCGAGCCCGACGCCTACGAACGCCGCGAAGTGAAACTCGGCCGCAGCGGCGACGCGCTGCGGGAAGTGCTCGATGGCGTGAAGGAAGGCGAACAGGACGCGACCAGCGCAGGCGTGCTGCTCGACTGCCAGTCGCGGATGAACAGGGACGCGAACCCGTGAGCTTGTCAATTTTTGACTCCTGAGCCCTGTTTCCCCGGATCGTCAGCCGCGAGCCAGCCAGATCCACATCCTTGATGCGCGATTCCATCGGCTCGCTCACCCTCAGCCCGCAGCCGTAAAGCAGGCGGCCGACGAGGCACGCCGTCGCATCCGCCACCTCCGGCATCGCGGAAAGCAATGCACGCACCTCATCCACGCTCAACGCTTCGCGCACCGTCGCAGGCCGCCTCACCCGCAGCGCAGCCACCGTCCCCAGCGGCGTCCCGAGGACGTCCTTGTAAAGAAAGGCAATGGCATTCAGCGCCTGATTCTGCGTCGCCGCCGCCACATCCCGCTGCGCAAGGCTGGTGAGGAAAGCCTCTGCCTTTTTTTCGCTCGGCCAAGCCGTCGGATACTTCGGCAGCGCCCTGATATACGACAGCGCCCACGACCGGTAACTTTTCTCGGTCGCGTAGCTGAGATGCTTCACGCGGCATTTTTCAGAGAGGATTTGCAAAACTTCAGGGGCTTTCATCGCAATCGTGTCGTGTAGCGGGGGTGTCAGCTACACGACAGGAAAAATCTCAATTATTTTTTCGTCATGCTCGGAATGCTCTGGACACGGTTTTACCCTCCCGCTACACGACACCAATGCACGCGGCCCAACTCCATTTCAGCCATCCAACAGGGGAAAACCCCGGCATCCCCTACCCCAGCTACGCGACAGGCCGTAAATCCGTGTCGTATAATCAGTAGTTCGGCGATGCTACGCGCCTCCTGCAACCGACGCACATGAAAGCCCTTCTCGGATTCTTTGTGCTTCTCACATTCGGCGCTTTCACGCTCCGCGGCGAGGACGCATCCAGAGCCGACACGTCCCTTCGAGCGTTGGTTCGCAACAGCACACTCATCATCGACGCCGACATTGTGCAGCCGAACCTTTATGGCAGCGTTGACGAGTTTATCACGAGTTACAGTGCCAGGGTGCGCGTCAGGGAGACATTGTTTGGCGAGGCGCCTGCCGCCGAGGTGTTCTGGGTCAGAGTATCAGGCCTGCCTTTCGAGCATTCATCGCAGCCTGCGTGTCTTCGGAGTCGCCAGCGTTGTGTGTTCTTCCTTCGGCCAGAGGTCTCCGGCACGGCTGGTTTCATGGGCGCAGTTCATTTGGCTTCAGCGCAGCGTTACCGTCCCGAGCTAGTCTCAGCAGTGCGACGCCTCACCAAATCCAAATGACCGCAACGCCGAACCATGCGCTGCAGCGAACTGCTCCGCGCGTCACGCTGGCTGCTCCCCGCAGACCCACCGCGCAGCCAGCGCGCCGCGCTCCGCAGTCGCTGAGCTTGGGGTCGTTAGGCGACTAGCGTATGCCCATCCTATCCGCAATGCTCTCGACGCTGCTCCTCCTTGGATTGGCGCTCATTCTACCACTGGATACCCAGTTTGGGACAATCTTTGC
>BJFP01000560.1 GCA_014189875.1 Verrucomicrobiota bacterium
AGGTCTTCATCGTCAAGCATCCGAAGGCCCGCATCGTCGGCCTCACGCTCGGCCACGATGCACGGGCGCACGATCTCCCTGCATACCAGACGTTGCTGAAGAACGCCGTCCAGCGGGCTGCGGGAAAGTAGCCGCGCCGTCCTGAGCAAGACCACGCGGCAATAGGACACAGGAAAATCCGTTGAGTCCCGCCTTCAGGGTTCACATTTTCGCTCCCGCTCCGGGTGAGCAGCAGCGGCGACCTGAAAACGCCGATGAGAGGAAGATTCGGACCGGGATCAAGACGCCGCCGCTTGCCAATTTCTCGCAACACCCCCAGCGTGCGCGGCCCACGGAATGAAACTCCAGGTCACACACCGCACACGCTACACCTACGCTTCGCCAGTCCGCGAGAGCTTCAACGAAGTGCGCCTCCAACCCGTGTCGAACGAACACCAGCACTGCGATTCCTTCCTGCTGAAAGTGCTCCCCGCCGCGCGCCTCTCGCACTACACGGACTTCCACGCGAACATCATCCACTTCTTCGAGCTGCCCACGCCACACGTCACGCTGTTCGTCGAGAGTTCCGCAAAAGTGACGACCAAGTCCCTCGCGACGCACCCCGAGTCCTCGCCTGTGCCGCTCGCGAAGCTCGCCGAAAGCGGACGCAGCGAGCGCTGCTTCGACTTTTTGCAGGAGAGCACCTACGTCGAGAAAACCCCCGAGGCGTGGCGCCTCGCGCTCGATGTCACCGCGGGCCGCGACGACGTTTGGGGCGCGGCGTGCGCGATCATGAATCACATCCACACGCGGTTCGCCTACACGCCGAACCTCACGTGCGTCCACACGCACATGCGCGACGTGCTCACCGACAACCGCGGCGTGTGCCAGGACTTCTCGCACGTGATGATCGGCCTCTGCCGCGCGCTGCACATCCCCGCGCTCTATGTGAGCGGCTACCTCTACAACGGCCCGCGCGACCACCTCCTCGGCACGCAGGCCAGCCACGCGTGGTGCGAAGTCTTCGTCCCCGGCATCGGCTGGTGCGGCCTCGACCCCACAAACAACCAGCCCACCGATGAGCGTTACATCAAGCTCGCCATCGGCCGCGACTACGCCGACGTGCCCCCCGTGCGCGGGCACTACAAGGGCACCACGGATCGGAAGATGGAGGTGGAGGTTCACATTGAGAGCATCGAGTAGCAGTGTGGAAAAATGCGGATCGTGCGTGCTGCGGACGATGTGACTGGTGACTGGTGAAAAGTGACTGGTTCCGGAATCGGACGTCCTGCGTGGTTTGCAGCGCACCAACTGCACAGCGCCCCTTGAGCAGAGCACCAGTCACCGTTCACCAGTCACCATTCACATCCGTTGCAGCACACTGCGCACTGGATTTTCCCAGCACCGCCATTAGCATGCGCGCCCTATGACCAGCGTCTGGAATTCCGCACACCCATGGCTCCGCGAACTCGTCTCCTACGAGCCCGGCAAGCCCATCGAGGACGTCGCGCGCGAACTCGGCCTTGCGCCCGGCGACATCATCAAGCTCGCCTCGAACGAGAACCCGCTCGGCCCTTCGCCGAAGGCGCTCGCAGCGATGCAGGAGATGTTGCACCGCTCGCACTTTTACCCCGATGGCGGCGGCTACTATTTGCGCGAGGCCATCGCGAACAAAGTCGGACTGGCGCGCGAAAATGTGATCCTCGGCTGCGGGTCGAATGAAATCATCGAATTCATCGGCAAGGCCTTTCTGAATCCCGGCGACGACATCATCGCCGCGCGCCACGCCTTCGTCGTGTACAAGCTCATGGCCACGCTCTTCGGAGCGAACACCATCGAGGTCCCCGACCCGAACTACGCGCACGACCTCGACGCGATGCTCGCTGCCATCACCCCGCGCACGAAGGAAATCTTCATCGCGAATCCGAATAATCCCACCGGCACACTCTGCTCGCAGGAGGAGATCGATCGCTTCATGGCGCGCGTGCCCGACAGCGTCATCACCGTCTTCGACGAAGCCTACTACGAATTCCTGCCGAATCCGCCCGACGTGCTCCGCTACGTCCGCGAAGGCCGCAACGTCGTCGTCCTCCGCACCTTTTCAAAAATCCAGGGCCTCGCAAACCTCCGCATCGGCTACGGCCTCGCTCGCGCCGAACTCATCGACGTGCTGCAAAAGACCCGCCAGCCCTTCAACGCCAACGGCATCGCCCAGGCCGGCGCGCTTGCCGGCATCCTCGACGACGACCACCAGCGCAAGACCCGCGACCTCACCATCGAGGGCCGCGAGTGGATGCAGCGCGAGTTCGCCGCGATGAATCTCGAATTCGTCCCGAGCCACGCGAACTTCGTCCTCGTCCGCGTCGGCAGCGGCAAGGCGGTCTT
>BJFP01000561.1 GCA_014189875.1 Verrucomicrobiota bacterium
TCACGCCCTCCGTGGCGTCAATGACCAGGCAGCACAGGTCCGCGCGGCCGATGCTCGATTCGCTGCGCATGACGCTGAAAATTTCCACGGCATTGTCGCGCTTGCCCTTCGGGCGGATGCCGGCGGTGTCGATGAGCATGTAGTCGTGCTTGCCGAGCGTGTAGAGGATGTCCACGGCGTCGCGCGTGGTGCCGCTGATGGTCGAGACCAGCGTGCGTTCGTCGCCGAGGATGGCGTTTGTGAGCGAGGACTTGCCGACATTCGGCCTGCCGACGATCGCGATGCGCAGAGGGAGATCCTTCTTTTCACCCGGAGCAAGTTCCTCCTCCGGCGGCGGGAGCAGACTCTCGATTTCCTCGACGAGCCGCTTTGTGCCGAGGTCGTGCTCGGCGCTGACGGTGAGCAGGCGGTCAAAGCCGAGCTTCGTAAATTCATTCGCATTCGGTCCGTGCTTCGCGTGATCGATTTTGTTCACGACCAAAATGATCGGCTTGCGCGCGCGCCGCAGCCTGCGTGCGAGATCGTCGTCCACGCCGGTGAGGCCGTCCTGGCCGTCCACGACGAACAGGATCACGTCGCTCGTCTCGATGGCGATCTCCGCCTCGGTGCGCACTTGCTCGGTGAACGACATGTCCACATCCGCACCGATGCCGCCGGTGTCGAAGATCGCGAAAGGCGCGCGGCCGAGTTTGCACTTCGCCGAGATGCGATCGCGCGTCACACCCGGTTGATCGTGGACGATTGCGATTTTTTTGCCGGCGAGGCGGTTGAAAAGAGCGGACTTGCCGACATTCGGGCGGCCTACGATTGCTACAGTGCGGGACATTGGACGCGGAACGTGGATGCGATGGGGTGAATTAGCGAGGGCGAACCGCCCTGTGCGCCGGGGATTTCGCTTGAACGGACGGGCGTGGCGCGTGCCTCAGAGGAACACAGCGCTTCCGGCCTGTCGCAAAACGCCGCATTTCTCATCACACGTTTCGCTCCGAACATGCACTTTCTCCGCCCGTCCGGTTTTGGCCCGTCCCACATTTGGGGCGCGGTCGCGACCAAATGACCGTCATCCCACTACCACTGCTGGCCCTGGTGTCTTTCTCGCTCCCAGCCCACTCGACCTTTCCGGCTGCCTCGCTCGCTGGCAGGAAGGATGCGCGCACCGCGTCCCAGGTGGATGAGCTGGAAGCACAATGTAACAGACTGATCGTCTTCTCGCGAAGCCGAGTCCGGCAATGAAATCCGCGGCGCGCAGACGCTGAATCAGGGCAGCGCCAGCGGCAGGAGGGCGGTCCGCGCGAAGCATAGCGGCGAGAGCGTGAAATTCACCGGACTAAACCTCGCCACTTGCGGCACTGTGACCTTTCGCGTGGCATGCGGCGGCACTGGCGGGACCATTGAAATCCGGGCGGGGGCCGCCGATGGTAAAGTCCTTGCGAACGCCGAGGTGAAGCCCACGGAGGGCTGGGAAAAGTGGGTCGAAATCACGGCCCCCATCAAGCCGGGCGCCGGACGTGGAGACATCTTCATCGTATTCGGCGGCCCACAGGCCTCGGGCGATACTCCGCTGTTCGATCTCGACTGTCTGGAGTTCAACCCGCGGTGACCGGTCCCGCCGGCAGGAGGGGCGCTTCGCGCGAATCGCAGCACAAGTGACAGACTGTAGTCTTGATAGTCTTCCGCGCGCAACGACTGGAGAAGGAGCATGAGCGCCTTGCCAAAGACAACGCGAAGCTGCCGTTGCTCGTGCGGGCCTTCCAGCGGCTCACGGTGCGCTCGGTGAAGTTCATCCGCTGGCTGAGGGTGCAACTCTTTGCCCGCCTTCACCATGAGCCTGACATCGCCGCCCTGCACCACCTATACGCAACTTTGTAGGTGGATTCTTGGACACCGTTGTCTCTATCGCATCTTCCTGCCGGAAATCTCCCGTGCGGAGCAGCGTCGCCAGGGCGCTTCATCCTCTTTTCACCCCTCGCTCCCCCAGCCCCCCTCACTCTCGACGCCCGTCCCGGTTCTGACCGTTTCCGGTGCGTCCGGTGCGGCTGGCGTGAACGTAATTTTCTTGCAAGTAGAATCTTGGTTATTTAAGAATATTGAAAATTAAACATATTAACTATGTCATCAAGTCCAAGTTCAGGAATGCGAGTCCGCCCACCGATCCCAACCGCGTCGTTTTCATACGTCTCGCCGATGGGCTCGATCCAGGCACCGCAAGCTCCAGCCATCGCTACTAACAGCCGTATGATCAAATGCGCGCCGGGACCGTGGGGTGATATCGAGTATCACTTCATGTATCTTGAGGCCTCTGAGCACATGGTCTCCTCGTTTAGCATACCGACCACCACGCCGCGCTGGAGTTTCCCCGGCG
>BJFP01000562.1 GCA_014189875.1 Verrucomicrobiota bacterium
TCGTGGACGTGGATTTCTCCGCGAGCGGCATCCTCCCGAAAATCTACGAGGCGCTCGAAATCACCTTCAACGCCAACGGCGTGGACACCAAGCTCGTGCTCGAAGTGCAGCAGCACCTCGGTGACAGTTGGGTGCGTTCGGTCGCCATGAGCAGCACCGAAGGCCTCAAGCGCGGACAGAAAGTCAACGCCACCGGCAATTCGATCACCGTGCCCGTCGGCGAAGCAACGCTCGGCCGCATTTTCAACGTCACCGGCGACCCCGTGGACGAGCGCGGCCCCGTGAACGCCGAGAAGCGCTACCCGATTCATCGCCCCGCGCCGAAGCTCACCGATCAGGACACCAAGGCGACCATCCTCGAAACCGGCATCAAGGTCATCGACCTCATCTGCCCGTTCACGAAGGGCGGCAAAGCAGGCGCATTCGGTGGCGCAGGCGTCGGCAAGACGGTCGTCATTCTCGAACTCATCAACAACATCGCGAAGAACCACGGTGGTTTCTCAGTGTTCGCCGGCGTCGGTGAGCGGTCGCGCGAAGGCAACGACCTTTACCACGAAATGAGCGACGCAGGCGTCATCAACCAGAAGGACCTCAGCAAGTCCAAGGTGGCACTCGTGTATGGCCAGATGAACGAGCCTCCAGGCGCCCGTCTCCGCGTCGCGCTCTCCGCCCTCTCGATGGCAGAGTATTTCCGCGATGAGAAAAATCAGGACGTGCTCCTCTTCGTGGATAACGTGTTCCGCTTCTCGCAGGCCGGCTCCGAAGTGTCCGCGCTCCTCGGCCGCACTCCGTCGGCGGTCGGTTACCAGCCTACGCTCGCCGCAGAAATGGGCCAGCTCCAGGAACGCATCACGACCACCAAGTCCGGCTCCGTGACTTCCGTGCAGGCCGTGTACGTGCCCGCAGACGATCTCACCGACCCCGCACCCGCAAACACCTTCGCGCACTTGGACTCGACCATGGTTCTCGAGCGCAGCATCGCCGAGCTGGGCATCTACCCCGCCGTCGATCCGCTCGCCTCGACCTCGAAGGCGCTCGCACCCGACGTCGTCGGCGAAGAGCACTACGCAGTCGCCCGCGGCGTGCAGAAAGTGCTCCAGCGCTACAAGGACCTTCAGGACATCATCGCGATTCTCGGAATGGACGAGCTCTCACCCGAGGACAAGCTCCTCGTCTTCCGCGCCCGCAAAATCCAGCGCTTCCTCTCGCAGCCCTTCTCCGTCGCCGAAGTCTTCACCGGCACGCCCGGCCAGTACGTCCCGATCAAGGAAACCGTCCGCGGCTTCAAAGAAATCCTGGAAGGCAAACACGACAGCGTCGCCGAAGGAAACTTCTACATGAAGGGCGGCATCGACATGGTCACTGCCTGATCCATTTCAGAATTCGGATTTCAGATTTCAGATTTCTCGTTCACCCAGCGACGGAAAATCCGAAAAGCCGAAAGCCCCAAATCTGAAATCCTAAATCCAAAATCTTAAATTCATGGCCTCCACTCTCCGCCTCGAAATCGTCACTCCCGAATCGCGCGCCTACAGCGACGATGTCGAGATGGTCGTGCTTCCTGCCATCGAGGGCGAGATGGGCGTCTATCCGCAGCACGTCCCGCTCATCACCGCGATTAAGCCGGGCGAACTCGTCGTCACCAAAGGCGGCAAACAGACGCACCTCGCCGTCGGCGAAGGCTTCGTCGAAATCACCGGTGACAAAGTAAGCGTCCTCGTGGACATGGCGCTCACCGAGGAAGCCATTGACGAAAAAGCCGCTGAGGAAGCCGTGAAGCGTGCCGAAGCCCGCCTCAAAGAGGAGCACATCGGCGACGAGGAATCTGCACTCGTGCAGGCTGCAATCGCGAAATCGCTCGCGCAGCTCCACGTCAAGCGCCGCAGGCGCTCGGTGTAGCGACGTCTCCGCGGTTTCTGCCGCGCAGATTACCCGGACTACGCTGCGCGGATTGTCACCGCGCAATACTTGTAGCTCGGCTGCCGCGAGTGTGGATCGAACGCGGAGTGCGTCAGGCGATTCACCGCACGGTAGTGCATCGGGACAAAGAGCTGCCCTGCGCGCACGGTGCTCGTGACGAATGCAGCCGCCGTGATGCTCGCGCGACGCTGGGTATCGGCATCAGCATCCTCGCGCCGTGGACGGCGAAAAATGAGATCAAGGCAGGCACTCTCGTCGCGCTGCCGCTGGGAAAAAGAAAGCTCAAGCGCCGCTGGGGAATCCTGCACTGGGAGTGTACCGCACCCGGTTGATTGGACACCGGACAGGAGTATTTAGGCAGCTAAGGGCATCGTGGATTGGAAAGCAATGCGGGCTTCAACGGGAGATTGGTAGCGGAGTTTTTCGAGGCGCCAGTGGTG
>BJFP01000563.1 GCA_014189875.1 Verrucomicrobiota bacterium
TCCGTCTTCTGCGCCAGCAGAAAGTCCGCGATCCAGTCGTCCTTGTCGTCGCGCTGGCAGACCACGTAGCGGTGCGAGATATTCTGATTTACGACCTGCGCTTTCGCGACCTTGATGACCTTCGGGTCAGGCGGCATGCAGTCCGCGATGAGCCGTTGGATCTTCTCAGGAAACGTCGCCGAAAACAGCCACGTGCTGCGTCGGGCTGACGTCATCTCGGCAACCCGGACAACTTCATTGCGGAACCCCATGCTCAGCATTTCGTCCGCCTCGTCCAGCACGAGATGCTTCACGGTATCGAGCTTGAGGGCACCGAGCTTCAGCAAATCAAAGAGCCGGCCTGGCGTCGCCACGACAATGTGCGTCGGACGTTTCAGCCGCTGGACTTGCAGGTCGATCTTGTCGCCGCCACCGGTGACTTCGACGAAGATCTTCTTCTCGGAAAACTTGGTGTATTGAAACAGGTGCTTGCCGATTTGCTTGGCGAGTTCACGCGTCGGAGAGAGGACGAGTCCTTGCAACGTCGGGTCGTCGGGATTGATTTTCGTGAGCAAGGGCAGGCCAAACGCCGCCGTCTTGCCGGTGCCGGTCTGCGCTTGGGCGACCAGATCCCCGCCGTTCTTGATGAGAAACGGAATCGCGTTTTCCTGAATGGGGGTCGGGGTGGAGATGCCGAGCGCATTGAGACCGCGAACCAGATCCGCCGGAACGCCGAGTTTTGAAAAGTGTGACATTGTTTTGGAAAGGTTTTCCCGGAAGGCTGATCGCCTCCGGGAGCAAAGAATCCCGCACAGTGCCTGCGCCCGCTCGGTTGACGAGAAGCGAATCGTGAAAAGGGGGCGAGCGTGATTCAAAGTGGCTCCGGTGCAACGCAGGCCAAGGGCCTGAAACAAGCCAGCCCAGGGCAAGCGACGCAGGAGCGCAGCCCTGGGATCGTCCGTTCAAAAGATCCCAAGCCCCAACGGGGCGCGACAACTTTCCGGATGTTGCGCGTGTCGTTCCGCCCCCGTGGGGCTCGGTTCATTTCTCCTGTACCCAGGGCGGCGCTCGTTCCTCGCTTGCCCTGGGCTGGCTTGTCGCAGGGCCTTTGGCCCGCAATCCATGGACTCACTTTTAAACACGCCCGTCTGTGGATGCTGTCGCGCTTCGCGTTGGCATTGCCCGCGCTGAGCCATAGCGTGGGCCTCAATTCATGCCTGCCGCAACCGCGCTCCCGATCTGGAAAATCCACGCAGACATCTTGCGCACTCTGCAGGCCGGCAATCGCATGGTGCTCGTCGCGCCCACCGGGTCCGGCAAGACCACGCAGGTGCCGCAGATGCTGCTCGATGCGGGGATCGCGGGCGACAGGATGATCGTGGTGCTGCAACCCCGGCGCGTCGCGGCCCGTACCGTGGCCACGCGTGTCGCTTGGGAGCGCGGGGGCAAGCTCGGTGCTGAGGTCGGCTATCAGATCCGGTTCGACGATCACACGAGCCTCGGCACACGCATCTGCTTTGTCACCGAGGGCATCCTGCTGCGCTGGCTCCAGGATGATCGCACGCTGGCCAGCATCGGTGCCGTGATCTTCGATGAGTTCCACGAGCGCAACTTGCTCAGCGATGTCGCCCTCGCGTTGGTGAAGCACTTGCAGCAGACCCAGCGCCCCGATCTGGTCATGCTGGTGATGTCCGCCACGCTCGATGCCGAGCCGGTCGCCGCGTATTTGAACCAGTGCCCGATCCTCATTTCCGAAGGGCAAAGCTATCCTGTGGAGGTGGGCTATCTTTCCATGCCCGACCAGCGTCCGTTCACCGCGCAAGCGGCGGAGGCGGTCGAGCGGATCATCAATGACGAGGCGCCCGGCGACATCCTCGTGTTCATGCCGGGGCGCGGCGAGATCAACGGCACGCTCGACGCGCTGCGAGGCATGAGAACTCGCGAGCGCGTGACATGCATCCCTTTGCACGGCGAACTCGAACCGCAGGAGCAGGACCGCGCCTTCGCCCCGAACGCACTGCGCAAGGTGATCGTCGCCACCAACGTCGCCGAGACCAGCATCACCATTGATGGCATCCGCCATGTCGTGGACAGCGGGGTCGCCCGCGTGGCCCGCTACGATGCGGAACGCGGCATCGGCACGCTGTTGCTGGAACCAATCAGCCGGGCCAGTGCGGATCAACGGAAAGGCCGCGCCGGTCGCACCGCGCCCGGCACCTGTCATCGCTTGTGGACTGTGATCGGTCACAAGGACCGCGAGGAACGCAATACGCCGGAGATTCAGCGCAGCGACCTCGCGGAGGTCGTGCTGCTGCTGCACTCGCTCGGCATCCGGGAAGCCGCCACTTTTGATTGGCTGGACAAACCCGATCCGCAGGCCG
>BJFP01000564.1 GCA_014189875.1 Verrucomicrobiota bacterium
GTAGATGGGCGGCCCGAAAATCTCGGTGGTGTGGAGCGCCGGCGTGGCGGTGAGACCGATCTTCACGGCATCGAAGTAGTCCAGGACGCGGCGGTACTTGGAGATGTAATCGTCGAAACTGCGGAAGGTCAGCTCCGTCTCGGATAGCTCGCGGTCGAGCAGGTAACCGCGGTGGCATTCATCGACGATGATGCAGTCGTATTCGTCGATCGAAGGTGGAGGAACGTCCTCGGCGGGATTGAGCACGCGGGCGACCATGCCCTGAATGGTGGCGATGTGGACGGCGGTGGCAGTGTCGGGCTTCTGTTCGTCGATTTCCTTGATGCCGAAGATGTCCGCAAACGATTGCAGGCTCTCCATGCGGGTGTCCTTGAACGCATTCGCCGCCTGCTCGCCGAGCGCGGAGCGATCCACAAGGAAGAGGATGCGACGAAAGCGTTTGGTTTTCAGCAGCCGATAGATGAGTGCGATGCAGGTCTTCGTCTTGCCGGTGCCGGTGGCCATCGCAAGGAGGATGGCACGCAACCCGTCGGCGATGCCTTTCTCCGTCAACAGGATGGCGGTCTTCTGGTAGTGGCGGACGATGAACCCGTAGTCGAAGGACTCTGTCGCGAGTTGCTGGTGCGCGGCCTGGGCATCCTGTTTGAAAAGCGCGAGAAGGCCCTCGGGCGAATGCCAGCCCTGAAGCGCGTCGCTGAGATTATCGGCACGCCGCAGATCGCAGAACCAGATGCCGCTGTGGGTGGAAAGCTGGCGGAGCCACGGACGGCCATTGGCGGAGAAGACGAATGGAATGCGGAACTCGCCTTCGGCTCCCCAGCTTTGTGCGTGAAGCTGGATTTCTTCAGACGGCATGAGGCCGCGGCTGTAACGTTTGGCCTGCTGGAGCGACGACGAGACGTTGATGTTTTTCCGCTTCGCCTCCACGGCACCGAGGGGCATGAGGCCGACGAAGAGGACATAATCAGCCGGCCCGGTGGCGGTCGGCCACTCGGCGATGGCCATGTTCTTTCCCTTCTGCGGGCGCGTGCCTTTTGAATAACGAAGCTGCTCGGTATCCACGATCCAGCCGGCTTGCCGGAGCTGGCTGTCGATGAGACGGCGAGTCTCGGCTTCGCCGAGGTGCACGTGGGAGGCGGCGGAACTGGCGGCCTTGACAAAGGCGGCGACGGCAGTCGCGGGCTGCGCGGCAGCCGCGGCCTGTTTCGCGGACAGTCGCGCGTTGAGGTCCGCTTTCTCGGCCTCCACTTCGGCGGCCATCTGCTCCCAGAATGCTTGCTCGTCCTTCGCTGCGCGGAGTTGCGTGGCGAGGGCTTCGAGCTGCTGCGCTCGCTCTTGGTGCTGAGCTTCGTGGTCCGCCAGCGTTTTCGACAGAGCCGCAAGCTCGGCACGTAGTTCGTCGCTTTCGTCCTTCGGGGGCCGAGGAGGGATGAAGGGGCCGCTTTTGAACTTCGGGTTCTTAAACGTGCGATGAAACCAGATCCCGATCTGCCAGGCGATCTTGAGCATCGCGAGCGCTGCGCGGTGGTCGCCCGCGAGGGCGTGATTTGCCGCATTGCCGGTGCGTCGGAGTTCGCCGAAAAGCTGGTAAATATCCTGCGGCAGGATGCCTTGATTCCGCAGTCGTCCGAGAAGTTCGTACTGACCTTCCTCCGGCTGCTGGTAAATGCCGACGTAGGTCGCGGTGGTCTGAGCGATGACTTCGGCGAGCTGACGCAGCTTGAGCAGGCAGGTATTCGGATCCTCCCCGAAGTATCGCTCCGCGAGCATGCCAATCCGCAGGAGCTGTTCATCGTGCTCCCGCAGTTGGGCAAAGTTGCTTGTGAGACCGTCGCGCGGATTCATGGGATTATCCGCAGACCAAGGGCGTCGAAATCGGATCGCCAATGGTCAATCCCGCCGCGGGAAGGTTGGTTTCGATCGTTCTGCGAGTGATGTAGAGCGTGCTTAACTTCCATCCGAACCGGGAAGATTTCTGGGGTTGGAACGATCCGGCGCATTTCGAGCAAGTCCGAAGAATGACCGGCGGCCACGCACATTGCCAGATGAATGCGAGGCGAGTTGACGCTTGAGATCATAAAGACACCCCGCGCTTGATTTCCGTGGGAAGTCCCCGGCAAGATGTCACCCCGCACGCGCGGAAAATTGAACCCCGAGAACTCTCCGAATGGAATGGTTTAGCATCCTCACCAGCCCAGCCACCGCGTGGATGCTCGCGGGATCGCTTGTCGTGATGGCGCTTTGGACCAGTGTCTCTTGGAATCGGATCGTAAACAACGCGATCGAGACGATCAGGCGCGCGAGCGAATCCTTCCAGAAGGTGGAGGGGCAAACGACCTTCATCGCGAAGTA
>BJFP01000565.1 GCA_014189875.1 Verrucomicrobiota bacterium
GTGTCATCCGGCCCGTCGGCGTAAGTCAGCGGAACGGCGTGCGCGGGACCGCGCTTGTCGGCTTCGATGAGCATGAGCAGTTCACCGAAAATCTTCGCGAGGTTGCCACGGTTGATTTCGTCGATGACGAAAAACCACGGGCGCGTTGGATCGTTTTTCGCGCGGCGCGCGAACTCGTGAAACACGCCGGGTCGCAACCGCAGACCGGAGCCATCGGGACGATAGCCCTGAATGAAATCCTCGTAGCCGTAGCTCGGATGGAACTGCACCACTGTCACCCGCGAGTCATCTTTCTCGCCCATGAGCGCGTAAGCGAGCCGCCGCGCGACGAAGGTTTTCCCGACGCCCGGTGGGCCTTGCAATATCAATGCCTTCTTGCGCCGCAGGCGTTCAAGGATCGTGTCGAGCCGCGGTTCTCCCATGAACAAGCCTCCTAGCGCATCCTCTTTGGTGTAAGGCTTGGGTTTGGGCCTCGCCTCCAGCGGATTACGGTCGTCGATGAGCGCACGAATAACGTCAAACTCGTCTTCCGTCAGCGCGAAGAGACTGCCTTGATTGCTCTTGATCGGTTCGCACTCGGCGAGGCTCGCTACCGTTTGCAGTTCGGTCCATGTGACCGGCCGCGCGAATTCCTCGATCTTTTCAAACTCGAATTGTTCACCCTGTGGCGTGTCGTGCAGTGCCTTGGTGATCTTGCAAATCGCAACGACTTCCCTGTCCGGAGAAGTGAGATAGCCGACGAGCAAATCACCCGGCCGCACCTCAGCGAAGTATTTGAATCGCTGCCGTTTGTTTCCTTCCTCGTTATGCGTGCTGTACGTTTCACGTGACCCGATGGGCGTGTCGCGGAAGTCCCAGATTTTGGGATTAGCATTCAGCCACCAGTAGCGACACGGTCGGTCTCCGACACTGCCATGCGCTTGATTCGGCAGATCGAGTTTCAAGTTTGCGATTTCAAGACGAGCGCGATTGTGCCCAAGGTTGCTGGCGCGGGTAAGAGTCTTTGACGGGCACCTCAATTCCTCGGGCACGATCCACGGTCCCGTCGCCAACCATTCGACGGCACGTCGGTGCCGGTAAGGGGCAGCAGATGCCTCAAAGCGGTAATCACCCACGACCCGCGCGACGGCATGGAGTTTATGAAAGCCGGCATACACGAAAACGATATCGCCGGGCTTCATACCACGGCAGAATTCCCATGCTGCGAGCGTCGCGTTTGGCCGAAAGCCCTTTGGACCGGCCAACTTGGGCCACAGGTTAAGAATGCGCACGCGAATTGCAGCTTTGTCTGGAAACGTGCGGAAGTCCTCCATGCCCTCAAACCCGACCGCAATGTCGTTCGTCGCTTTGAAATCATCCCACACTTCGCCGCCTCGCCCCGCCTGCATCAGCCAAAATGTGAGACCATCAATCGACGCGGATGCCTCGTCGTCCTCGTTCTCTTCGTCCGCATCTGCATCCTCATCGGGTGCTGGTTTCTCAAGGTACGCCGCGAGCGAGAGCGCCGGGAAATCGGTGCCCGCTTTCTCCACACACGCATCGAGCCAATGAAAGTAGGCGTCTCCCGCAATCACGTCCTCCGGCACGCCCCGGCGCTCCATGTAGCTGCGCGTCCATTTGTCGGCGGCGAGAAACTCCCGTGGATTCAGCCAGAACATGCCGATGGAGAGCTTCGCCGTGCCGACCGTGCGCTGGGTGAGCACACGACTGAAAAGCTCACGGTCCACCGTAGCCCGTGTGCCCTCGACGACCTGCCGCGCAAGCTGCCAGAGGCGCGGAATATCGCCAGAGTCACGCTGCTTTTGATATGAGAACATCCAAAGGCTTTGGCGGTTGCCGAGCGGGACGCCATCGAAGTCCTCCGGCACAGGCGCAGTGAGATCCCATTCTTCGCGCAGCGCGGCGAGGATCGCGCCGCGTTTCTCCGGCTTGCGCCCCTGCCAGTTGAACGTGGCGAAGAACGTGAATGGGTCGATCTCCGTCAGCAGAAATCTCCGCCCCTCAGCGTCCAAGTCCCCGTCCACCGTACCTATTTGGAGTCCGCGCGCAGCGAATCCGCTCAGCAGCGCGATCAACTCGCCTTGCCGATGTTCAAATTCGAGGACTTTGCTGGCGATTTCGGCGTAGAGGGGAATCCATGTAAAGCTCATCGCGGCGAGCGTGCCCGAGCCGTCGGCGCGAAACAACCCAGCATTCCCTCGGAGCAGTCGCCGTTTTTTTCACCCTCGTTGCCAAGAAGAGGACTCGGCAACACAGTTTTTGCGCGGGGAATGGAGCGAAGCGACATCGCCTGCCGCCCCTCGGCAAGCTCCGGGCCTTGAGCCTGTCGAAACGGCAGGCAGCCCGAAGGG
>BJFP01000566.1 GCA_014189875.1 Verrucomicrobiota bacterium
CGGGATGAACTTCGGTTATTTCACCTGCCTCCTCGCCTCGATTTGCAAGGACGTACATGGCTTCGAGCCTGTCGGATGGCTGGCAGGGCGCGCACGGGCGAATGTCGAACTCAACGCGTTTGCAAACGCGACGATCAACGAACTGGCGCTCTCCGATCACTCGGGGAAGGCGATGCTGAATCTGCCCGCGCCGGATCACTGCAACTGGGGGACGATCAGCCTCATTCACAAGTCCTCGTCCGAAACGGAGGTCGTGGAAGTCCCGCTGGAAACGCTGGACGGCTACTGTGCCGCTCGCGGAATCACGCGTCTGGATTTCATGAAAGTGGACGTGGAGGGCGCGGAACATCTTGTTTTTCGCGGTGCGGAAAAGACGCTGGAGCGCCTGCGGCCAACGATCATTTTTGAATACAATGAGGAGTCTGGCGCGGAGTCATTCAAGCTGCTTGAAAAACTCGGCTACAGACTGTTCGACCTCGACCAGCAAACACTGTCGCTGCAGAACGCGCCGCTGCACGATGTGCTGGCGATTCCAAGCCGATGAGGAACAAGGACATCACGTTTTCGCCATCGCCGATCCACCAAGAGGGGCTGAGGCATAGCCGGTTGCCCGGTGTTTCAGATGAGTGGCCGGACCAAGCAACCGCAGAATCATGACCAAGAAAGCGCTCATCACCGGCATCACCGGCCAGGACGGTTCGTATCTTTCGGAACTGCTCCTCGGAAAAGGATACGAGATCCATGGCGTGGTCCGGCGGACCAGTTCGCTGGGGCGCTCCAGGTTGAAGCACCTGTACGAAGACTCCGACACGTACGGAAAGCGCCTCTTCCTGCATTATGCGGACCTCGACGACACGACCACGCTCCGGCGCATCCTGCACAAGGTGCAGCCCGGGGAAATCTACCATCTGGCGGGGCAGAGCCACGTCGGGCTCAGCTTCGAGATCCCGGAATCCACCTGCGAGATGACTGCGATGGCGACGCTCCGGCTGCTGGAGATCGTCCGGGACCTTCCCTCGGCCACGCGCTTCTACCATGCCTCATCGAGCGAAGTCTTCGGAAACCCGTCGCAGGTGCCGCAGGACGAGGAGACGCCGTTCGATCCCGTGAGTCCCTATGGCTGCGCAAAGGCTTTTGCCACGCAGATGGTGCGGATTTACCGGAAGAGTTTCGGCGTCTTCGCCTGCAACGGCATCAACTACAACCACGAGTCGCCGAGGCGCGGCGAAAACTTTGTCTCCCGGAAAATCTGCCGCGCGGCGGCCGCCATCAAGATGGGGATCGAGAAGGAACTCGTCCTCGGCGATCTCACGCCCAGCGGGATTGGGGCGACGCCCGCGACTACGTCCGAGGCATGTGGCTCACCCTTCAGCACGATACCCCGCAGGACTTCGTGTTTGCGACCGGCGTGCTCCACAGCGTGCAGGACATCGTCGAGCAGGCTTTTCATGCGGTCGGGCTCGACTGGAAAACTCATCTCCGGCAGGACGAGCGCTTCATGCGCCGTGCTGAACCCCATCGGCTGCTGGGAAACCCGGCCAAGGCGCGGAAGCTTCTCCAATGGCAACCCAAAACCACCTTCGAGGCTTTGATTCTGGAAATGACGCTGGCGGAATATGCCGACTTATCGCAGTGAAAGGGGCTACTGATCACCGGTTGTCCCTATTTGTCCTCGGCCTCGCTGCAACCGCAGGATGATGGGCGACCTCTCTCATAGACATCGAAAATGGCTGGGCTGGTTCCGCCTTCTTGCCGGCTTCGGTTCTGTCCAGATGGTGATTCAGGTCCTCGGTTTCCTTAGCGGAATTCTCATCGTCCGGCATCTTTCGAAACCGGACTACGCTTGGTTCACGATTGCGAATTCCTTGGTGTCAACGCTTGGGATGATCGCTGACAGCGGGGTAAGCGCCGCGGTTTCATCCGTCGGGGGGACGATATGGCAGGACAATGCCCAATTCGGTTCCCTCATCCGTACGGCACTCACGCTTCGCAGGAAATTCGCGATTCTAACGGTCATCGTGGTTACGCCTATTTTCATTTGGCTGCTCGTTAAAAATCAGGCTCCCGGCTGGACGGTCGCTGTCGTAGTATCGGCGGCACTTATGGGATTCTCGCTCCAACTGACCGCTGGAATCCTCGGAATAGTTGTTTCGCTTCGCCAGGAGATCCGCCGGATGCAGAGCCTCGGGCTTGCCGCCGCCGTGCTGCGACTCTCACTCGTGGCTTCCGCATGTCTCGTCTTCTTCGATGCCCGCGTAGCTGTCATCATTGGCCTCTGTGGTCCGGGATTGAGCACGTGGTTTCTACGCCAATGGGTGAAGACTTCGGTGGACTGGAACGCGCAGG
>BJFP01000567.1 GCA_014189875.1 Verrucomicrobiota bacterium
CGCCGTGTGCGGAATGCTCCGCGCCCTATGTGGAAAGGCCGATTCAAAGAACAAACCGCAGCGCTCCTCCAGTCGTTCAGCGAGAGCATCAGCTTCGACTGGCGGCTGTGGCGGCATGACATCGAGGGCTCCATCGCGCACAGCGCCGCGCTGGAAAAGGCGGGGCTGATTTCCAAAAAGGAGCGCGCGCAGATTGTCCGCGGCCTGCTCCAGATCGGCGCGGAGATGGCAGCGCGGAAGTTCCAATTCAAGACGGAGCTCGAGGACATCCACATGAACATCGAGGCCGAGCTGACGAAGCGCATCGGTGCCGCCGGCGCGAAGCTGCACACCGCGCGCTCGCGGAACGATCAGGTCGCGCTCGATATCCGGCTCTACCTCCGCGATGAGTGCGATGCGATCAGCGGGCTGCTTCGCGATTTGCAGCGTTCTCTCGTCGGTCTCGCGGAGCGGCATCGCGACATTATCATCCCCGGCTACACGCACCTCCAGCGCGCGCAGCCCGTCTATTTTGCGCACCACCTGCTCGCATATGTCGAGATGCTCGATCGCGATCTCGGCCGCGTCGCGGACTGCCGCAAGCGCATCAATGTGATGCCGCTCGGCAGCGGTGCCATCGCGGGCTCGACGATCGTGCTGGATCGCAAGCTCGTCGCGAAGCTGCTCGGCTTCCCAGCCGTCACGCAAAACTCGATGGACGCCGTGAGCGACCGCGACTTCGCCGTGGAGCTGCTCGCCGCGCTCGCGCTTGTGGCCACGCACCTCTCGCGGCTCAGCGAGGATGTGATCCTGTGGGCTTCGAGCGAGTTCAAATTCATCACCATCAGCGACGCCTACACGACTGGCTCGTCGCTCATGCCGCAGAAGAAGAATCCCGACGTCGCCGAACTCACGCGCGGAAAAACGGGCCGCGTCATCGGCAATCTCGTCTCGCTCCTCACGACGCTGAAGGGCCTGCCGATGACGTATAATCGCGACATGCAGGAGGACAAGGAACCGGTCTTCGACAGCGTGGACACCGTGAAGGCCACGCTCGCCGTCTTTGCCGGAATGCTCGACGGCACGAAGGCAAACGCCGCCGCGTGCGACGCCGCAGTCGCCGACCCGATGCTGCTCGCGACGGATGTCGCCGACTATCTCGTGAACCGCGGCGTGCCATTCCGCAGCGCGCACGAAGTCGTCGGCAAAGCCGTCGCGCTCTGCACACAGCGCGGCTGCGATCTCCCGCAGCTCACGCTTGCCGACTGGCGCGCGCTGTCGCCCGCATTTGAAAAGGACGTGCCCAAGTGCTTCGACCTCGCGACCGCGATGGCCGCACGCAAAGGCATCGGCGCGCCCTCCCCGAAGAACGTCGCCGCGCAGCTTGCGCGGTGGAAGAAATCGCTCGCCTAGCCCCCATGGAAAAATTTCACCGCTTCATTCAGAGCACCGAGGGCTGGAGTGTCCTCGCGGGCGAGATGCAGTTTGCGAATCCCTACGTCGAGGTGCATCGCGCAACGGTCACTTCGCCGACGCGCCCGGAGCCGTTCACGTGGACGGTCGTGCATCGCAAGGGCGCGGTAGTCGTCGCGCCGATGACGGCGGACGGGCGTTTCATTCTCGTGCGGCAGGAACGCGTGCCGATTCGCGCGACGATCTGGGAATTTCCCGCGGGGCAGATTGACGACACTTCAGATCCCGATGCAATCCGCGCGACCGGGCTGCGCGAACTCACCGAGGAGGCGGGATACGAACTCGCGCCGGGCGGCGATCTGATTTCGCTCGGGCACTATTTTCCGAGCTGCGGATTCACGGACGAGCACAGCCACCTCGTGCTCGCACGCCCGGTCGTGCCCGCAGCGGGCGGCGCGAAGCCGGACGCGGCGGAATCCATCACGGAGTGCCGCGCGTTTTCCACGGATGAATTCCGCGCGATGATCGCCTCGGGCGAGATCCGCGATGCGAACACGCTCAGCGCATTTGCGCGGATGGTCGCGATGAGGCTGCTGCCGGGCTAGGCGTCCGTGCGGCTGAGGATCCACGCCGCGCCGCCGCAGGTCACGATCGCGCCGATGGCGAGGAAAAGGAGGTCACCGGCGAAGAACGAGATGTCCGCATTGCGCAGGTTCGCCATGCGGAATGCTTCGCAGAAATGCGTGAGCGGGAAGATGTCCGACACGAGGCGCACGCTGTCGGGCAGGCGCTCGATGGGTGCGAATGCACCGGAGAGCGGGAAGACCGGGAGCAGGTAGAAGACGGCGAATTGGATCGCCTGCGTCTGCGTGTGGCAGAACGCGGAGATGAGCAGCCCGGAGCCGAGCGAGCAGAGCAGGAAGAGCAGGCAGATGAGGCCGAGCATGA
>BJFP01000568.1 GCA_014189875.1 Verrucomicrobiota bacterium
AGACCCGCGACCTCACCATCGAGGGCCGCGAGTGGATGCAGCGCGAGTTCGCCGCGATGAATCTCGAATTCGTCCCGAGCCACGCGAACTTCGTCCTCGTCCGCGTCGGCAGCGGCAAGGCGGTCTTTCAGGCGCTCATGAAAAAGGGCGTCATCATCCGCGACATGACCGCCTACGGCCTGCCCGAATGGATCCGCGTGAGTATCGGCACCATGGATCAAAACCGCCGCTTCCTCGCCGAACTGAGGGCGCTCGGCGTTGCCAAATAATCAGTCTGTTATCGGCTCATTTCAGTTTTGGGCAGTGGGATGAGTACGTGGCTGCATGGCTGAATGAAGAGTTTAAGGACTCCGGGATGGCCACGGAATGGAGCGCCCTAAGTTACGCCCCGCTAATGGCCGGTAACTATCCAAGCCCTGGAAGCAGTAATTCTGCATGAACAACCGGGTCCAAACCTGACGGTGATTGAAAAGCTATACGACCACGCCGAAGTCAACTTTGCGATCGCATTACTTACGGCAGATCATTTGAGTGCTAAATGGGGCGCGGGTATCACCGATATGCGTCCGAGAGCTAGGCAGAATATGACCCTGTAGAGTAGGCTGTTTATCCTAAAAGCGTGATGGGGAAAAGGAGTGTAATGGAGGAATCGCTCGCGGCAATGGGAGACGCCTGATGAGCCACGCGTGATTTCAACTTACCCGCCGGGTGAACCGTTTCCTTCGCTTTGCGGTTGCCCAGCGTGGCCGGTGGACACGCCCGCGGATGCTACTACCGCACTCCGCGCGGTCAGACGAAATTTTTCCGCAAGGTCGCCAAGCTCTTTGGCACTGCGGTGTCGGCGTGCTCTTTTCCCTCCATCTCGAGCGAGACGTAGCCGCTGTATCCCACGTCGGCGAGGATGCGGGCGATGCGCAGGTAGTCGAGGTCGAGCGTGTACCACAGGCCGCCGCCGTGGTAGGTCTTCGTCTGCACGAAGACCGTCTTCGGCGCGATCTGCTTCAGCTTGTCGTACGGGTCTTCGAGGAAATTTCCCGTGTCCATCAGCGCGCCGATGAATGGCGAGGTGAACGGCGCGAGCACGCGCAGAAGTCCCGCGGGCGTGCCCGAGAGGCCCCAGTGATTTTCCACCGCGAGCACGATGCCGAGTTCCTCCGCGCGCTTGAGGCATTTGCCGAGCGAGTCAATCGCCCAGTCGAACGCCTCGTCCTCGGTGTGTCCGGCGAGCGGCGGCTCGAGGCCGCGCTTTTTCATGAATTCGTCGAAGTCCGGCACGGTGTTCCATCGCCCGGCATTCACGCGGATGCTCGCAGCGCCGAGTGCGTCCGCGATTTCGAGGCACTTCAGCGTGTGTTCCACCTGCGCCTGGCGGCTCTTCGGATCAGGCGAGACGAAATTCTGATGCGTGCTCAGACACACGAGATCCACGCCGTTGCGGAATGCGAGGCGCTTGAGCTTGCGGCAGTACGCGCGTCCTGCGGCGTCGAAGGGCGCTTTTTCCTTCAGGTCCATCTGGCGGTGAAGCACGTCCACGGCCTCCACGCCGAAATCCCCGGCGCGCTCGATCACTGTCTCGATCGGAAATTTTCTCTCCTCGAAGTGCGAGTACGAATACGTCGAGATCCCAATCTTGATGCGCTTCTTGAAACGCGGCGGCTGCGGCTCGGCTACCGGCGGATTCTTGAGGGGAGCCACGGCCGCAGCTCCGGCGGCGAATAGAAATTCACGGCGTTTCATTTTCGTACTCCGGACTATGCACTGCCCACGCGCCGCTAGCAACCGCGCTCGCGGCT
The DNA here is from genome assembly GCA_014189875.1 of Verrucomicrobiota bacterium. Classification (GTDB taxonomy): domain Bacteria; phylum Verrucomicrobiota; class Verrucomicrobiia; order Chthoniobacterales; family Chthoniobacteraceae; genus SXWH01. Next base: position 1,794 of record BJFP01000568.1, read on the forward strand.
GCTCACGGACGCGCATCGCCAAGCTTCGCGGCAATGGCGAGCAGCAGCGATTTTTCCGCGTCCGTCCATTCGTGCGCCGCGGCCATTGCCACGCCGAGCACGCCGCGCAGTTCGCCCGCGACGAGCATCGGCACTGCGATCGATCCCTCCATTCCCGTCGTCTTCGCCGCGGGCCGCGCCTGGCCGGAGGTGTCGGTCTGGAGGTTGCAGAGCGAGACCGGCTCGCGATTCTGCGCGGCGAGTCCGGCGATGCCTTTGCCGACCGGCACCGTCGCCACGATCTGCACGATCGGCGGCGGAAGGTTGCGGTGCGCTGCGAGCTTTAGCATCCCGTCCTGTGCGTCGAGCCAGTGGACGGTGCCCGCCTGGCAGCCGAATGCGCGGATGGATTCGTCGAGGACGGCCTGCGGGTTGCGCGTCTGCAATGCGTCGGCGACCGGGGAGGGGATTTCGTTTTGCGTGCTCATGCGGCGCAGTGTCGGCGGTGGAAAAGTGCGTGGCAACTCCGCGCTCGCAGGCGAGAGATGAACAGGAGCGATGCAGTT
>BJFP01000569.1 GCA_014189875.1 Verrucomicrobiota bacterium
CTCGTAGAGGCTGAATGACGATGCGCGGCGAATGCCACTCGCCATCGGATTGAACCGGAGTGAGTCGCGAATCGTGAAACTCCGGTGCTCCGCCACAAAGATGCGGTGAAACAACCATCCACCCCACACAGCTTCCAAAATGAGGAACGAGCTGGCGATCAGAATTCGGTGTCGGCGCTTCCCGCCAAAGGTGAAAAGTCGCGCCACGCCGCCGGGTCCCGCGCTTCGGGTCTGGCCGTCCGGAGTGGCGCGTGCCTGAAGTCCCCGGTGGACGCGGCGGAAGATGACGGGCACGGCGAGCCCCACCGTGATAGCGATGACGCACGTCCAGGCGCAGGCGAACGCGAGCAACAGGCCACCGCCTGCTTCCGTTTTCCCCGTGGCCATGGCGAGCGGTGTCCACAGCCACAGGGCGGCTCGCCAAAACGAAGCCTCGCCGGGGCCGTCGAAGAACGAGGCCATCTTTGCCATCAGGTAATAGTCCAAAAGCTCGAACGAGATGACAAAATGGAAGATTCCCACACCGATGCACCAAGCGGCTGAGAATCGCCGTATCGGGGAGGAAACGTTGGGTTGCCCGGTCATGGGAGAGATCTGGCACAGACTAATGACTGCAAACTGCCGCGCCCGGCAACTGAACGCCAAAGCCAGGAGTTCGCCGCAGCGCATAGATGGCATACGTCGTCCTCGCTCTCTTTTTCTTGTCTGCATCCAAAGCTCTCTGAAATCTCTCCGCCTGTCGAGCGGTCAACTGCGCGTGCTTCAACAACCGAGTCAACTTTGTGCGGATATACTGCGAGTGGAAGAAATAGGGCCGAACCTCAAGAAAGGCCACCGCGTCCTCGATAGCGCGACTGTCTCCAGCCTGAATCTTCTTCAGAGCAGACGCGTAGCCGCCGGGGAAGGCCAGTGCATCATACTGGCTGTGGAACTCAGCACACGCCTTCGACCACTCTGCGCGTGCCTCCGGACTGCGGTCTCTCTGCTTGAAGGTCTCGTGGATGCGGTCATGCAAGTCGGTGATTCGCTTCGCACTGGCTACAATGTCGCCTCTTGATGGAGCTTTATCTTTCACGACTCGCGCCAGTATGCCTAACTACTGATTATCCGACACGGGATTTTTCCCATGTCGTGTAGCTAGGGTTGATGGAAAAGGGGTTCCGTCCCTGTTGGAGGGTGGAAATGCAAGGAGGGCCATGTGCATTCGTTTCGTGTAGCGGGAAAGCGGCAAAAGGTCGAGAAATCTTTTCGGAGTTCATCGAGACCCTCCACGGCTGCACTCTGGTGATGCTGGGGGCTGGGACTTTTTGATTGACGCGCCTGCTGAAATTGCAAAAAAGAGAAGCATACAAATTCCCTCCGCACATGGCTCTCACCTCTCCAGCTTGGAATTGCAGGCTGACGTTTTCCGGTGCGGCGGGCGCGAAAGCAATGTCCTTTCAGTCATGGCGACCGACGCCCTGCCCCAACACACGCCCGCTCCGCCATGACTCAAAGCTAACTTAGGGGTTAGGCGTTCGTTGCATACGTGTTTTTGACGCGTCGAGAGCGGGAAAGGTATGTGAACCAGATGGCGAAAAAGCCGAGAGACTTGATTAAGTCCTGGACGCCGCCCTGCACCATGCCCTCGCGAAGCTCAGGCGAGGCGCTACTGCCGAAAACGGGCAACAAAGCGAGTAGCGCTACTGTAGGAACCGCCGCCGTATAAATCTTCGCGATGAGGACTGCGTTGCGGGCTCTACGGATAAGAAGAATGCCAGCGACGACGCTGAATGCGGCGAGCGTGAAAGAAAGGACGCCGCTGAACGATGTGAACGAATCCAGAACTTGCGCCGCTTCGGGGTTAAGCGTGCGCAACGCCTCAATCGTCTTGTGGATGGTGAAGAAAGAAAACAGCGTAAGGAGTGGGTTAAGCGCAACGAGTATAAAGCAGAAAAACGCGAGCCAGCCTCCAACGCCGACGAGGGGATTCGGTGTGGGTTGCGTTGGCGGTTGTGGGGCGGCTGTAGGTTCTTGGTTCATGGTGGTTGGTCGGATTAGAAAATGCGTGGCAGAACGCCTAACGACCCCAAGCCCAGCGACGGACGGGGTGGGCATGACGCCTGCATGGTGGGTGGAAAGGCGGCGGTGGAAGCAGGCGGCATGACCAACCCGCCCGTTCGCTGCAGCGTCTGTTTGGGTATCCGCAGAACTTGCGTAAGTCTGCGATTTCATAAGGCATTACGCGATACATGGAATTTGGTGGTGGCGCAAGATTCCGTTGATTCACCGGGCGATTTGCGTGGAATCTGTCTGGAAATCCGGCGTCAGTCACACGCTGAGCATACCGGAT
>BJFP01000570.1 GCA_014189875.1 Verrucomicrobiota bacterium
AATCCGCCGACGCGCTGCTGAAAGTCGGTCTCGCGCCTGCGCCTGCCGCGCTCGACAAAACCGAACTCGCCGCGTGGACGCACGTCGCACGCGTGCTGCTGAACCTGCACGAAACCATCACCCGTTCCTAACTCATGGATTCTCTCCTCCCCGCTGAAATCACCCGCCGTGCCTTTCTCGGCAAGGCATCGCAAGGACTCGGTGCCATCGCGCTCGCGTCGCTCATCCGGCCCTCGATGCTCGGTGCTGCGGCATCGCGCGGCGTGCTGCAAAATCTGCCGATTCCGCAGAAGGCAAAACGCGTGATCTGGCTCACGATGGCCGGCGGACCGTCTCACTTGGAGACCTTTGATCCGAAGCCGAAGCTGGCGGAGATGGATGGCAAGCCGATGCCAGAAAGCCTCACGAAAGGGCAGCAGCTCGCGCAGCTCCAGGGCCAGAAGCTCAATTGCTTCGGCCCGCAGCATCCGTTCGCGAAGTTTGGCAAAAACCAGATCGAGATTTGCGCGCTCTTCCCGCAGATCGGCTCGGTCATTGACGACATCTGCCTCATCCGCTCGATGACCACGGATGCGATCAACCACGACCCGGCGCACATGTTCATGAACACGGGCTCGCAGATCGCGGGGCGTCCGAGCATGGGCGCGTGGGTCACGTACGGGCTCGGCAGCGAGGCGGAGGAATTGCCCGGCTTCGTCGTGCTCACTTCGCTCGGCAAGGGCGGGGAGAACCAGCCCATCGCGGCACGCCAGTGGAGCAGTGGATTTCTGCCGAGCAAATTCCAAGGCGTGCAGCTCCGCGCGAAGGGCGACCCCGTTTTGTATCTCACGAATCCTCCCGGCATCTCGAAGGAGCGCCAGCACGGCGACGTGGATGCGATCAACGCGCTCAACCGCCAGCGCGATGTGCTCACCGGCGATCCGGAAATCGCGACGCGTATCGCGCAGTACGAGATGGCGTTCAAGATGCAGGCCAGCGTGCCCGATCTCATGGACGTCAGCGCCGAGGGCGCGAAGACGCTGGATCTGTATGGCTGCCAGCCGGGCGACGGATCGTTCGCGTCGAACTGCCTCCTCGCGCGCCGACTCGCGGAGCGCGGCGTGCGCTTCATCCAGCTCTACCACAAGGACTGGGATCACCACGGCGGGGTGAAGGACGGCATCGCGCTGAAGGCTCAGGAAATCGATCGCGCGTGCATGGCGCTGATCACGGATTTGAAACAGCGCGGGATGTTTGAGGACACGCTCATCGTGTGGGCCGGAGAATTCGGACGCACGCCGATGTCCCAGGGCGGCAACGGACGCGATCATCACAACAAGGCGATGTCCGTGTGGATGTCCGGCGCGGGAATCAAGGGCGGCATCGTCTATGGCGCGAGCGACGACCTCGGCTACGCGGCGGTGGAAAATGTGACGACCGTCCACGACCTCCACGCGACGATGCTTCACCAACTCGGCATCGAACACGATGCCTTCTCATTCAAATTCCAGGGCCTCGACGCGAAGCTCAGCGGCGTGGAAGGCGCGAAAATCATCAAGGACATCCTCGCGTGACGCGTGCCCGGTTCCCATCGAAGCGACCTTGCGCTCCGTCCACCGTCACGTGGTGCAGGGATGGAAATGACGAATGACGGGCGGAATCGGGTGGGGCTTCTTCATCCGTCTTTCGTCAGGCGCACGAATGGGGAATGCCTCCAGAGTCTCTGCGAAGCCGTGCTGCTGCTCATGGAAGATCGGTGTGAGGACGCTCGGAGGAAAATGCGGAACAGATTGGCGCAAACTCGCTTGAAATGCCACGGACTCATCCGGCATCGGGAACAGCATGGCTGGCCGTTTAGGCGCGAAGGCGGATCGCACACGATCTGCTGGAATCCACGCACCTGACGGCGCGAGCCCGTTCCGCGCCACAGCGAAATCCCCGGCTTGCTGGCAAAGTAGATCTGCCGCGCGCTGGAGATTCTCCATCCGTAGCGCGGCTGCGACGACTCGTCGCAGAAGCCGATCTGCCTCCCGCGCCATTGACACCCTTCCACACCCGCGCAAATCTCCGCGCCCTTTTTCCATGAGCCTCATCGTCCAGAAATACGGCGGCACCAGCGTCGGCAATCCGGAGCGCATCAAGAATGTCGCGCGCCGCGTCGTCGCTGCGCAGGAGCAGGGGCACCGCGTGGTCGTCGTCGTGTCGGCCATGAGCGGCGTGACGGATAATCTCATCAAGCTCGCGCGCGAATGTTCGCCCGCGCCCGAGGAGCGTGAGATGGACGTGCTCCTCGCCACCGGCGAGCAGACCACGATCGCGCTCACGGCGATGGCCATCAATGCGCT
>BJFP01000571.1 GCA_014189875.1 Verrucomicrobiota bacterium
AGGTAGAAGGAAAACGGAGCAAAATACTGCGGCGAGTGGTAGGGATTTTTTCATGGTGATTTGTCCAGCCGCGCCAAACACCGACACTGTCAACAGAGTCGCCAAAGCAAGAGGTCCGCGGCCGGCACACCTGAAACGATGGCAACAGGGCGAAGAGTCGGCCTCAATCCCCCCATCAGCAAGTAAATTTCAGCCTTGGAAATCGCACCGATCTCATGCCGAACAGAGACAGCGCTCTTGGGCCTTTGACTTCTTGCTCTCCTTCTCGCCCACTCCGAAAACCATTACTCCCTGATCCCCGAAGGACGGATCGATTTTGGTCTTGGTCTGGGCGAGGTGGCTGTCGAGACCGACCAGCGTGACGTTGAGCAGCGATCGATCGCGGGCCAGCGTCTTGCGGATGGTTGCCGCCGCCTGGGCTACGATGCGCGGATCGAATGAGCTCTGGATGACGAGTTCCTTGAGCGAAGGGCAGTCCGCAGCCCTGGCCAAGATCGTTTTGAGGATTTCCAGCCGGATTGACGGTGTCCGCAGATTGAGACTCTGCAGGCTGCCCTTGAAAAGCAGATGACACAGGGCGTTGGCTTCTTCTTTCGTCCGAACCTTGCCGATAAAGAACTGAAGCGCGGGTATGTTGCAGGCAAAAGCTCGCCGGATATTGACCGGCATCAACCGGTAAAGTTGCAAGAGTTGTTGGCCGCTCGGCGGCACGAGACAACGCCGCAATTCTGAAGTCGGGACACTCGTCGCGCTGAACAAAAACAGATTGGCAACCGTCGCCGGAACACCGGAGACATGCGCAGCGTAAATTCGCGACCAGATGAGACATTCGGGAATGCAACTCGTCGGAAATTCCCGCATCACTTCCTCCAGGGCGGCGCCGGTGCCTTTCGCTCGCGGAGAAGTGAGGTAGCCGGCGTAGAGGTAGCCGTCCTTCTTTTTGCGGAACAGGCGCAACAGAGCACCGATCTGCCGCGCCGTGAGTTCGTTTTGCGAAACATTCAACTGATGCACAACAAATCCCGATTTCAGCGCCGCGATGAGCGCTTCCCGTGCCGCATCATCCAGCGAGTTGTGCTCGATACTCAGAGCGCGCAACTGCGTGGCATTGTCCGCCAAAGTGACGAAAAACCGCCGCCACCCTCGCGGTGTTGCTTTGATCTCGGCCAGATTCAGTTCCATCGGCGGCATGCCGGCGGCTTGGCGCTCGCGTAGCGCCTCGGCTAACTGGAGCAGAAATGCGTCTTTCAGCGGATTGTTACCCACGTTGAGTCCGATCAGATGCGCTTTTTGCACAAGCGGCAGCACATGGTTCCCCTTGAGCGCATTCGCGGCGAGCGACAACGTGCGGATCCGCGTGTCCTTCAGTGCGGCCACGATGCGCGGCAGACGCGCTTCAGTGATACCATTCTGACCGAGATACAATGTCTGCATCTTGCTCCGCGGACCTAGCGCCGCGCAGAGGACCAGCGCCCCCGCGTCACCCAGACCCGTGCTGAGCAGGTCGAGGCATTCCACATCGTGCAGACCTTTCCAGGAAGCCAACGCCTTGCCGCCGGCCGGGCCGAGCGCGTTGCGGCAGAGGTCGAGTTCCTTCACGCCCGACAATCGCGAGAGCAGGGCCTTGAGCGAAGACGGTGTGATCCCGCAGAAATCCAGCCACATTTTCTCCGCGCGCACCGCCCGGCCACCCGTGGCGCTCACCGAACCGCTCGAGGCGAAGCGCAGCGACAACCTCTCGCGACAGGGCAGCAGCAAAACCTTCTCGATTGATCTCTTCGACAGGAACGAGCCCCGCTCGAACTGCACCGACTGAAGTCGTCCCCACCGGCACAGGAAACGGAAGATCAGGTCGAACGTGCGGTCATCACGCAGCATGACCCCCGGGAAGAGGAATGAATCGAGCTTGGCGAAGCGCTTTTTCTCCTTATCGAGGAAAGAAAAGATCTCCGCGAACTGCTCCCGCTCGAAATGCCTCCCGCTGAACTGCAGGCGCGTCAACGATTCCCCCGCCGCACGCAGCTTGCCCAGCACCTCCGCCGCGGCATGCCACGGAAACACGGTGATCGCGCTGGCTTTCGCTGAGGACGTTTTTCTTTTTGCCATGGGTGAGAGGACGGATAGTCGGCGGCAGGATCCCGATCGTCAATTGATAGGAATTCGCTTTTCCAGCGTCGCGGGCGGGCGCCCGACCAGTCCGCCGAGAAACACTAATTCCATGCCTTGACTGTACCACCGCAGTGCTCAAATACAAATATCGGGCGACACAGTGGCGCACTCGGACAGTGCCCTGACCGCGGAGCGGTTCCCGTGCGTCCACC
>BJFP01000572.1 GCA_014189875.1 Verrucomicrobiota bacterium
AGGCTCGTGGCTCCACCGTCCAGTGAGAAAAATTTCGTGCGGTTGTCGGCAGTCCAGTCGAGGGCATTGTTCGCCACGCTCAACGACGAATACCGGAACAGATCGAGCGGCGTGACGTAAATGAAACGGCTGTCGGGGTAGCCTGCCCCGTTGTAGTCGAGCACGTCCACGCCGCTGATGAAGCCCATCGCGTGCCCGATCTCATGGGTCGCGACCCCCACGAAATCGAAACTTCCCGCGGTGATTCCGTCGCCCGGATTGAAGTCCCACAAAAAGGATGAGCTGAACGTGATGTTCGCATCCACCGCCGCATTGTTCCCCGCCATCAGGCCGAGCGCCTTCGCGTTGGACGTGGTCAGGTTGATGATCGTGTTGTTGTCGTTGCCGTTGGTGTCGAGATACGGCGTCGCGCTGTTCGCACCGTTCGGGTTGTTGGAGGTGCGGTTGATCTCCAGGCGCAATGCGGGGCTCGGCTGGAGGTGCCCGGTCGCCGTGCTGTCATTCGCGGAAGTCCCGTCGCTCAGGAGCGCATTCCGGATATCGGAGTAATAATAGAACGCATCCGTCGAACTCGCGCTTGCGAGGATACCCGGTCCCAGTGCGAAAAAACCCGCGTTGATGTTCACCGTGATATCATCGGAAAAGAGGCTGCTCCACCGCGCGCCGGCAGCAGCGAATCCCGCATCGGCCTGCGCGTTGCCCGTCGGGGTAAAATTGAACGCCAGCCCCGCCTCGGCGCGGCATGCGGCAAGCACGAGCACCGGGAGCAGGAACGCCGTTTTCACGAATGGATGACGCCATCTCACGAGACGTGCTAAACCACGGGTGAAAGGAACCGTCAACCGGCGAATCTTTACTGCAAGACTGCAGGAATTTGCTTTCGCGCCCGCCGCATCGGAAACGGTCAGAACGCGGACGGGCGTCGGGGAGTGAGGGGTCTGGTCACGACCGCGTCTGGACCTCCGGGTTCGCCGTGTCCGAGTCGCGTCAAGCGAACCCGGGAATCGGCGACGCCTCGACGCGACGCAGCAGATCGGGGTTGATTTGGGGGAACAGCCGCAGCTTGACAGGGTCGACCAACGTTTGCAGCACAGTGGTCGCCAGATTGGTGTGCGTCACAGGGATCGTCGTCGGCGAGCCCCCATGAGCGTCGGATTGGCCGATCACCCGGCCCATCTTGAATCCGCCGCCGGCGAGGAACAGCGGGGCCAGCTTGGGCCAATGGTCGCGCCCGCCGCGTTCGTTGATCCTGGGGGTTCGCCCCATCTCGCCGCACACGACCAGGAGGATTCGTTCTTCCAGTCCGCGCTGCTGCACATCATCGAGAAAAGCCGACACGGCCCTGTCGAGCGAAGGGCCGAAGCCCTCCAAGCCCTGCTTCAGATTCGGGTCCGCTTGGGTGCCGTGGAAGTCCCACCCGCAATTCTCGACCATCACCAGACCCGCCCCCGCTTCGCAAAGCCGCCGCGCCAGGAGCATTTGTCGCCCCAGGAGTGACGGCCGCCGGGGATAGTCCGGCAATTTCACCATGTTCGGGCAGGTCAGCATGATCGCACTGGTATCGTATTTCCCGATCGTGTCAGGGGTTTCTCGGTCGAGCCGGAACGCTTCGGCCACGCTTCCCTTAAGGACGCGGTATGCCTGCTCGCGGTACCCGTCATAGCTGGCCAGCGCCTGGTCCGATTCCAGTGCACGGGCAGACGCATCGAACTGGCGCAGCAGTGCCCGACGATCTTCCCACCGTTCAGCCGGGATCTGCAGGTCCATGCTTTGAAGCAGCGGCGAAAAAACAGGCGCTTCTCCATCCTGCTTCCGCAACGGGCTGGTCAGCTTCTCCTCTTGGAGAATGACGCCGCGGGGATTGAACGGGGAATAGACCTCGCCCAGAACGCCGGGGGTGTTCCCGCGCAGAAAATGCTCTTGCAGGAACTCCGTGTTATTGCCGCTGTCCAACATGACGTAGGCCGGCATGCCGGACTGCGGGTGATTCGTGCCGCGCAGATACGCGTAAGCCGATCCAACGCTGGCAGCCCCCTTTGCCTCGGTTCCCGTCAGCATCGCGCGGATAAAGTTGTCCTGATGGTCCGAGCTCGGGGTTGTAAAGGATCGCACAATCGTCAGGCGATGCGCCCGCTCGGCCAGTTTTGGGAAGTGGCTGCCAAACTGGACACCGGGGAGCGACGTCCCGACCGTTCCGAACACCGTGCGGACCGTGTCCGGGGCGTCCGGCTTTGGATCCCAAGTCTCATGCTGCGGAGGGCCTCCGCCGAGCCACAGCCACACGACGGACTTGCCCGTCACCCACGGTTTGTCGGAAAGC
>BJFP01000573.1 GCA_014189875.1 Verrucomicrobiota bacterium
GGCGTAAGCGCCGACGAGGATCTCGAAGGCATACACATTCTGCGCGCAACGCGTGGCGTGCTCGGCGACCGCGCCTTTGCCAAACCGCGCCTCGACGCGGCGCAGCGCGCTCTCGATGGCGGCAATCGGATAGGCCGCGGTGCCAGTGCTGGAGTCGAGCGAGACGACGCCTTCGTCGGCGAAGGTGAGATGCTTGCCAAAGCGGTCGGCGAGCAGCTCGGAGACGAGCGCGACCTGGCAGCCGATGACTTCCTGCGGGGTATAGACGACGCCGTAGCTGAGCCGGAGCTTGTTGTCGTAGGCGGCGAGGAAGTGCTCGTAGAAATAAATCCACGGGTCGCCGTGCTTGGCGAGTTTGTGCGGCTCGACGGCAGCGATCACGCGCGTCAGCACGCTGACGGCGGTTTCGATTTCGGCGCGGGCGTCCGGCTGGGTGAGGATGCGGAGCGTCTGCGCGAGCAAGCCGTGGCCGCTATCGAGGCGCTTCGCCGCGTCCTCGGCGTGGAGGTCGCCGGTGCCGTCGGCATTTTCCAAGCGGGCGAGAAGCAGCGCGTAGGTGAGCGTCTGCGCGTAGATGTCGGCGAACTCTTTGTGGTCGGTGTGCGGGAAAAGGTATTGGCGAATCTCCGAGCAAAGATGCGCGAGCGCGCTGCCCTCGCGCTCGACGGCGGCGAAGACATCGGCGCGGAGCAGGCGGCAAAGCGGGGCGAGCATTTCGGCGAGCTTGCGCGGCTCGTTCGGGACGATGGGTTTCCACGACAGGAAATCGAGCACCAGCGTGTGAAGCGCGGCGAGTGTGTCGTCGTCGAGCGCAGCGGCTCCCCTTTCAATGAGCCCGTCGAGTCGAATCAGGATCGGCCTTTCGTCCTGCTCTGTCTGCTCGCCCGTGCGATAGAGCGCCCACTCGCAGGCGTCAGTGTAGAGGATGTTTGGCAGAGCGCTGAATTTCTCCCACTGCGCTTTGTCGCGGCCTCTAAATCTCCTCGTCTGTGCGCCAAGGCCGGGAGCTTTGAGTTCGACGAAACCGCAGAGCGCATTTCTGACTTCAACGCCGATGTCGGGCCGCCCCCCGAGTTCGTCCACCTGCGCTTCGGTTTTCGTGAGCACATTGTCAGCGACGCTTTTCAACAGCGCGGAAACGGGGGCTTTAAGCTGATCCTCTGGCTGCGCGGGCATCCCGCTCGCAAAGGTCGCTCGCAGTGAATCTGCGAATGCAAAGGCGGCGGTGCGGAAGTCTGCGGGGATATTTGCCGGTAGAGTCATTTTAATCAGGGTTCAAAGCTGCACGCTTTTGTTGGACTGGTGTGGGGCTGTTTTTCGAGCGCGTCCAATTCTCACCGTTTTGAAGCGACCCATTTCTCGAAAGCCGCCAAGTCTTGCTCCGCATCGGTAGGCGTCGGCAATTGTGGATTCAACGCCTCGGCATCATCGTGCCCGCGTATCTCGCCAGACGCCCGGCTCATACCAAGTTCGATTGCGGGGAAATCATCGGGCTTAATTTTTGCGAGCGCCACTTTCAGCCGGTTCGTTGAGATTGAACCCTGATAGCGCACAACAGCCTCATTCAACAAACACTCTTCAATCGCACGTTCCCATGCCTCGCGAAGACAACCATACCAATCTCGCACCTCCAGCTCATACGTCGCGGCACCTTCCTTGTATGATTTTTTCAGGACGACCAACCGCTGTTTTAGCGCGCTGATCCGCGGCCCGGTTCTCATCGCCCGCCAAGGCGGGCCGTCAGAGCAAAACCCGGCACCTGCCCCTCCGCGGCGTTCAATGCTGCGCTCCGCGAAGGCGACGCCAATCGCCGGCTTGCCGCACCAATCGCGAAGCAGATTGTGAAAAACAATATCGTGCGTGAACACGATCACTTGCCGCCCCTTCGCTTCTTGCGCGAGTCTTTGTGCGATTCGCTCGCGCCACGTATGATCGAGGGAGGAAACGGGATCGTCGAATAGAATGCCCGATGCCGAGCCGCCGACTTCCGCGAGAAATGCCGCCAGCGCGAGGGCGCGAAATTCGCCCTCTGAAACAATCTCTCGCAACGGTGCCGGCTGCTTCGCGGCAAGTCGAATTTGGTGATAGAGTGTGCCCTTTCTCACGCCGACGGGCGCAAGCTCAACCTCAAGATAGTGCATACCCAGTCGTTTTATCTCTTCACGGAAGCGGTCACATAGCGCCTCGGAAACGTATTTGCCGGTAAGTTCTTTGCTAAGGGAGCTAGCGGCACGAGTCGAGGTCGTCGCCCTGGCTTCTTCCAGCAACGCCAAGCGCTCATGCCGCGCCGCCTCACGCTTTACGTCTTCCAACAGTG
>BJFP01000574.1 GCA_014189875.1 Verrucomicrobiota bacterium
GCCCGCGCCCGAAGCTCCCCTACCAGTCACCAGTCACCAGTCACCAGTCACCGCGCCCCGGCCTTCCTTGCCGCTACCAGAATGGGAAAGCGCATCCGAAGTTACTTTCGATCGGTCGCGCGCCCGCTTCCGCTTCGATCTCGCCGAGGGCCGGCAGCCCGTGTCGCTGGAGAAGGGGCTCATCGTCTCCTCCACGGTGGACGGCGCGGCCTGCAGCTACCGACTCACTGAGGCACTGGATATTTTGCCTGGCGTCCCAGTCGAGTCCGACCTCGAGGCGCTGCACTTCACGGGCTGGTGTCAGCTCGACCACCCCGGCCATTTCACCGCCCGCATCCAGACCGGGCTCACCTGCGCGAACATCCTGCCCAGCACGAACGACCTCAAGCCCACAGTGGCCGAAGGACAGCCGCCCAAGGTCTTCACGAAGCTCACCAAGCTCGCACACCCCGGAGGCCCCGGAGTTCTGGTCGTGACGGGTCGCAACTGGCTTGCGCCCATGTCTTTGCAGGCATAAAGCCCATGAAAACGCGCCAATTCTTGCGCTTTTTGACGCTTTTGCGCGATTTCCACCGTGTTTCGGTGCGTTTTCGCGCGCTTTGCGTCGGTTTTTACGCACTTTTATTCACTTTTGAGCAGGTTTTTGCGGAAATTGAGCAGGAAATGAGCGGTTTTTCAGAGCCTATTCCGGCCTCTTTTTTCACTCTCAGACACTCCATCTAGCACATGCCTCCGCCTACCATCTCCGACGGCACATACGCGAAGGCGGACATCACCCTCTCCTGGGGTATCTCGCCCGGCTCGGCCGTCATTCAGAAGCCCGGCGACGTGCGCTCCAGCTACCCGGCGGGCAGCGAGGTGACGACAAACACCGGCGGCACCACTTTTCACGGCATGGTGGTGAAGGTGAGCCTGAGCGCCAGCGGACTTTCCGGCGAGACCACGCAGATCGACATTGCGGACAACCGCATCCACCTCCAGATGGACCCCATCAAGGGCGTCTGGAACATCACCGAGGTGCGCGCGGACAACCCGCTCACGCCCGGCATTGACCGCCAGCGCCGCTATTGGAGCATCGTGCCCGACGACCACCGCATCCAGCGCAAGACGTGGAGCGACACGCCCTTCACAGCGCGGCAGATCGTGAACCAGATCAATGCCGACATCGGCGTTGCCTTTGCATGGACCATCAGCGACCCCGACGACCTGCTCGAGTCGCCCGTGTATGAGATCAACGCCAACGACGGCGCAAAGGTCGGCAGCGTGCTCGCGCAGATTTGCGAGCAGCTCGGCATCCTGCTCACCGTCACCGGCTACGATACCCTCCTCTTCGCGCGCAAGGGCACGGGCGGTGAGCCCTACCTCGATCCCGCCACCGTGAGCGCCTACGGCACCGGCACCGCCATGTCGCATGTGGATACGCATGTGGAGGTGGTCGGCGGGCGCAATGTGGTGCAGCATAATACGCTCACCCTCGAGCCGTGGTGGAACGGCGCATGGGAAATCTATCTCGGCGAAGGGCCTTGGCTCGATCGGGTTCAGGAATTGTGGGGTGACGAATGGGCTGCCGAACCGACCGACGAGGCGAAGGCTGCATTCTGCGGCGCGAAGGCGCGCACCGTCACCCTGCGGGAATATGTGGACAAGACCGGCGTGGGTGCCTACGCCGACTACCAGTGGTGGGGCGAGGTCTCCCGCATGGAGATGCCCGTGTGGCTCTATCTGCGCGACATCGTTTTCAAGGCTTACCGCGTCCCGCGCGACTATACTTTCTCTGTTCCTGGCACCGATGAACTCGTGCCTCTTGAATCGGTGGAGATGCACGAAAGCCTGCTCGCGGCGATGGATTGGGAGCCGACCACCGGGGAGCTGTCCGTGAAGGCCGCGCCTTCGCCGCCATACCCGCAATGGTACCCGCAGGACCGCATGTTCGTCATCGCGCAGGCTCAGCCCATCTCGGTCATCGATCCCCGCGGGCATAAGATGATCACCGCGGAGTCGCAGACCGCGCAGCGTTCGATCTGGCAGTCGAAGAACAACTACACGATCGACGCCCGCCCCGAGAGCTTCGGGATCATCTTCGACGACATGCTTTTCGTGGATGACACGGAGAACCCGCTCATTCTCTTCCCCAACCAGGACAAGGACGGCATCGCCGGCGACCCCGCTCATCCGCTGTTCAATGTGGCGGTGCCAAATGCGGATTACAGCATCGCTGCGGCAAATGTGCGCGCCACCATCGCGTGGAAGGTGGAGAAATACCTCAAATCCTTCGGCAGCGGCCCGCGCTGGGGCACCGCGCACGCCGAGGG
>BJFP01000575.1 GCA_014189875.1 Verrucomicrobiota bacterium
AGGAAGCTGCGCGTGAACCTGTACTACACCGGCCTAACCACCTCAGCGCGCCTACGCGAGAAGGGCGGCGCGGCGAAGCGCTTCAAGCTGGCGCGCGATTACACGGTGGAACTGCCGGTGACCGTCCCGGCGCAGGGGATGAACTGGTTCGTGGTCGAGTGAGGTCTTTGAACGGCCGGAACGAACGCTTGTGGTTTCGATTGCATGTTCTTAGGACTCGTTCTATCAAGTCCCCACAATACTCCCTTGAAGAGAATACATTTATGAAACGCATCTCAACTCTGCTCCTGATGATTGGTGTCCTGGCCCAAACCGCGCTGGCGGGCGACTGGGTGACCTACGAAGGCACGAAAGGTCCCGGCAAGGGCAAGCACATCGTCTTCCTGACCGGGGATGAGGAGTATCGGTCCGAGGAAGGCATGCCGCAGCTGGCCAAGATTCTGGCGGTTCATCACGGGTTCAAATGCACCGTGCTTTTCTCCATCAAGGATGGCCAGATCGATCCAAACACGCAGAACAACGAGCCGGGCATGGAGGCGCTGGCTTCGGCGGATCTGTGCATCATGCTGCTGCGCTTTCGCGGATGGCCGGATGATCAGATGAAGCATTTCGCCGACTATTTTCTCGCGGGCAAACCGGTCATGGCACTGCGCACGAGCACTCATGCCTTCGACTACAAGAAGGATTCACAAAGTGTTTACAAAAAGTTTGGCTGGCAAAGCAAGGAGTGGTCAGGCGGATTCGGCAGGCAGGTGCTGGGCGAGACGTGGGTGAGCCATTGGGGCAATCACAAGAAAGAGGCGACGCTCGGCGTCATCCCGGAAGCGGTCCGAAAGCTTCCCATCTTTCGCGGAGTCGAACAGATTTTCGGCGACACCGACGTGTACGAAGCTGCGCCTCCCGCCGATGCGACCGTGCTCGTCTATGGCCAGGTGCTTAAGGGCATGAACCCGACGGACGCGCCGGCTGATTATAGAAAGAAAACGGCGAAGGGCGTTGAGCAGGGCGTGAACGACCCAATGATGCCCGTGGCGTGGATTCGCGATTACAAGAACGAGAACGGCAAGGTGAACAGAATTTTCACCACGACGTTGGGCTCCGCCACGGATCTGCAAAGCGAGGGCCTGCGCCGATTGCTGGTCAATGGGGCGCTCTGGTCCATTGGGCTGGAAAAGAAGATTCCGAGGAAGGCCAAGGTGGACTATGTCGGCGACTTCAAGCCCACGATGTACGGCTTCAACAGCTTCAAGAAGGGTGTAAAGCCAGCGGAACACGAAATGCCCGCAAAGCCGTAAGCGCAGGACGCGATGATTGTCCCTCACCTCCAGGATGCCGCCTTTCTGGCGTCGGTCCATCGCGCCCGGCATAACCCTGAACATCTCCATCTCTGGTGGCTGGGGCAGAGCGGTTTTCTCGTGCAATGGCAGGGACAGCATCTGCTGCTTGACCCGTATCTCTCCGATTCGCTCACGGCGAAGTATGCGGCGACGGACAAGCCACACATTCGGATGACGGAACGGGTGATCGCATCCGAGTGTCTGGATTTTATTCAAGTGGTGACGTCGAGTCACAACCACACCGACCATCTCGATAGGGATACGTTGTTGCCATTGCTGGAAGCCAACGCCGGAATCGACCTAGTCATTCCGGAGGCGAACCGGGAATTCGTCACGAACCGGTTGGGGATTCCCGCCGCGCAACCCAAGGGACTGAACGCTGGCGAGACGTTGCAAGTGGCCGGCTTCACCCTCCACGCCGTGCCCGCCGCGCACAACGAGCTCGAGACAGATGCGGACGGGCGTCAAAAGTTCCTCGGCTACGTCGTGCAAGCCGGGCCGTGGACGCTCTACCATTCCGGCGACACGCTTCGTTACGAGGGAATGCTGCATTGGCTGCGCCGGTGGCCCATCGATATCGCGCTCCTGCCGATCAACGGAAACCAGCCGGAACGGCACGTGGCGGGAAACTTGAACGGCACCGAGGCGGCGACGCTGGCCCGGGACATGGGCGCGCAAATCGTCATCCCCTGCCACTACGAGATGTTTGAGTTCAATACCGCCTCGCCGGACGAATTCATCGCGACCGCCGAACATCTCCAGCAGCCATACAAGGTCCTTCTCGCCGGCGAGCATTGGGACAGTTCGACGCTAAACTAAGGTCGAGGCGACGCTACACATCCCGTGAGACGACCGTGCCGTCAACCCGTCACTGATCGAGGGCGCGCGAAGACATTGGAATCTCAGCCACCGTCCCGTTCACTCCCGCCATAATCTTCCGCATCCCGCTCTCCATCGCCCTCGCTGCG
>BJFP01000576.1 GCA_014189875.1 Verrucomicrobiota bacterium
GAAACGCTCGAAGATGGGTGTCGGGATAATCAGCACGTCCACATGACCTATGGCGCGCAAGGTGTAATGCAAGCCGGAGTGGCTGCGCTGCTTCCAGTTGCACAGTAACTCTTCGAGCCCGAAGACTTGGCCTTTGCCAAGGTAACGGATGGTCTTCTCGCCGTGATTGTATTTCCGGCTGAGGCGCGCGAACCCGCTGCGGATCAGGATCAGGCCATTCGGGTAGTCGCCTTCGCGCGCGACGATGGGTTCGCCGGCGAGCCGCTCGCGCGCCTCCGCTTCGCCGAGCGTCTTATAGGAAGGGGTCCACTCGATGTTGCCGAAGCTCTCGAACCGCGTGTCATCAGCTATGGTTTGCACATCGGCTTCGGAAATCCCTTGGAGCAGGGATGTCCCGCAAAGGTGCAGAGTGAGGCTGCGCTCCCAATACAGCCGGTCTATGTGCTCCTTCCATTCCGGCGCGTATTTGCGGATGTCCCGCAGACCCTGCCAGCGGATTTCCAAAAGGTTCGTCGTCTCCTCCGCGATCACCGTGGCCGTCCGCGGGGTGCGCATGATGGCCGCGATTTCACCGAACAATTCTCCGCCTTCGAGCCGTGCGGTGCGATTCTTGTCGAGGATTCGCGGTACGTCCTGCAGGAAAATCCGCACCGTTTCCTCAGCCTCTTCATGGCGTGCGCTGATCGACCTGGCACCCACTCCGCTCGCCGCCTTCTCCCGCGGGTAACTCCGGACTTCGGGATATGCGCGACCCCGCCAGAGCTGCGCGAGAGCCTGGAGAAAGTTTTTCTTCGGCGGTTCGCGCCGGCCGAGAGTCTCCACGGGCAGCGAATCGAGAATCACCCGCACCGCGCCGTCGAGGATGAGGAACGCCGAGTTCCCGTAATCGCCCTCGCGGACGATGATGTCGCCGCGCTCGAACCTGCGGATGGCCGCGTCGTTCAGCAGGATTCCGCGCAATGGGATGGTCGGCGGGAATCTCCCCGGATCCATCGTCGAGAACGGCGGCATGGCCAGCAGGCGATCGCCATCCTCCTCCCTCATCGTGTTCCCAAAAGGAAAATCCCAGCGATGGGAACGTGTAATCCGCGTTGGTTCAGTGTTCATGGCAAAGGATTGCCGGCCGCAAGCCGGTTCGGGGGCGCATTCAGCCGCTCTAAGGCTTAAAGGGAGCGCCGCGATATTTGTCGGGTTTGGGGATCAAGGAATCCACGGCGGCCAGCTTGTCGCCCGTTTGCTTTGTGGCAAATTTCCGTCCCATCTCCCCGACTTTGTTCGCGGCGGCGGTTAGCTCCGCCTTGTTATTGAGCTTGAGGGAGACACTGCTCGCGATTTCCGTGATGGCGGCTATCTCCTCGGTGGGGGCGAGCTTTTGGATTTCCGCGAGCTGCGTCCTGGCGGCGCCCACGCGTTGGGCCATCGTGACGGCATAAGTCGCCTTCTGGGTGGCGCTCGCCACACCGCGCAGGCTGAACTCCACGTCCAGAATCTTTCCAACCACAAACAGCATCCGCAGCCGGTTCTGAGCATCCGGCTTGTTCACCTTTCCCTCGGTGCCGTCGTCTAGGAGGAAGTTATGCCGCACCATTCCCTGGGACCAGGCGACCAAATCGAACCCCGGCGTTGCCGCGGAATGCCCGCCCACATTGATCAGCTTCTCATTCGGCACGAGATGACATTGGAAGCAGTTAGACGCCACGGTGTAGATGTCCTCCGGACGCAGCATGCCGGCGTCGAGCGACTTGATTTTTTTCTGATCGCGCGAGAGCTTCTTATCGTTGTGCAGGTTCAGCCAGTCCTGCGCGGGGCTATGGCAGGATTCGCACGAAACGCCCGCGATGACGTCCTCGACGCCGCCTTTTTTTTGCACGGAATAATGGCAGGTCAGACAGAGGCTTTCAGACTTGAGCCGCTTGATGGCCATCGCGGTGGCGATCTTTTGCGCTTCCGGGCTGCGGTGCATGTCATTGAAGGTCTTGAAATGAGGGGTCAGCTTCCATGCTTCCACCTCAAACTTGTGGCACTCGCCGCACTTTTGCGTGCCGACGACTTTGGCGGGGTCCATCTCATGAACCTGCGGGGCTGCGATCAGCGGACTGAAACCGAGCGCACAAAGCGCGATGAACGCGAAACACTGGGGGGTACGGGTAATTTCCATAAGTGGGGGGTACGGGGAATTTCCATAAGATTGGCGGATATTTTTCGCCGAAAAATTGGCTTCTCGCGCATCGGTACAGACCCGGCGGAATCACTTCAACACTTTTGTTCAAATTTTTGCTTGCCTCGATTTGGCGTTTACTCT
>BJFP01000577.1 GCA_014189875.1 Verrucomicrobiota bacterium
GCATGTCCTCCGAGGTGCGATCATCCACGAGCACGATGCGGCTCGCGCGGCGCTGATGATCCACGGCGAGGTTATGCACCGTGCGGTAGAGCCACGGCTGCGGCGTGCGGACCTGTTGGAATTGCGAATGGAGTTTCATAAAGGCGTCCTGCACGACGTCCTCCGCCACCGCGAAATCGCCGACAAGCCTGCGGGCATATGCGAGCAGCGGCGACTCCAGGGCGGCGAAAACCTCCTCGATCGTCGCCCATGTCTGCGGAGTTGCGCTGGCTTCCTCCGGCGTCTTCATGGGCGCGGGGGCCACTGCGGGGGTGCTGGCGAAATCATGCACGAAGCATCGGTGAGTCTGGGTTGAGAAGCGAGTCAGGAGACATCGTCGGCTCATCAGACGGATGGCTCCGGAGGTTTCTTAGAAAATAGTGAAAGCACCGTGAACCGCAGATAAACGCGGATGAGCGCAGATATGATTTCTTTGGGGGACTCATCTGCGTTCATCCGCGTTCATCTGCGGATTCTCCACTCTGCGATCCTCTCCCCGCACTCTGCGCCGCTGCGTTTGAAAATGGCCGCGCAAACTGCATCGTTCACGCGGAACAAGCCTGTTCAGTTCCTCACAGCCGCCTTCTTCACCGCCTCTACGATTGCACGATTGTCGTCACCCTTGTCGCGCACGAGCTGGAGAAATTGCGGCAGCGTCATGCCGTGCTCGCGCAGGAACGGCCGGTCGCCTGCGCAGCCGTACATGAGGTCAGGATTCATCTCGCCGCGCAGCTTGATGCGCGCCTTCGCAATCAGCCGTGGCAGCCATGCGATGCCGTCCACCATCGCGGATTTTGCCGGCAGCTCGCTCATCTGCACGACGCGCCCGCTCGGCTTCCCGTGCATCACGTTCAGAAAATATTCCCGCCGGATCGCCGTCACTTCGAGCACGGTTTCAAAATCGAAATCCCCGTAGCCGAGGCAGTCATCCACGAAATCGAAAAGCTCCTGTGTCGTGCAGCCGCTCCCCGCGAGGAACGCCGAGTCCTTTGCGTCGAACATCGTCTTCGCCGTTCTCCGAGCGGCCTTCCATGCCGCGATGCCGCGCTCCCACACGTTTCGAAACTCAGTTTTCCAGTCGTCGTTCATTTGCGTGCGAGAATATGTGGCATGCGGATCGGTGCAATAATGTAGGCGAGATTCGAAATCTCGCGCGGGCGAGCGCAGCGACGCGGTTGGAATCGGCTTTCGAGCACGCTGGTTGCTGTCGCTCCGCACCATCCCGCCACCTTCCCCTCCTGCCGGGCACGGTTGCAAACCCCGCCTACTTTGGTGCCGTCAGTTCCTTGATCCAGATGTTGCGAAACTGCACCAGCGACACGCCCCACTCGCCGTCGTGCCGCTCGGGATGAAGCTGCAGCGCGAGCGGCCCCTTCGCGGGCACGCCGGGCAACTGCGCGTGATCGATCACCAGCTTGTCGTTCAGCGTCACCGTGAGCCGGTCGCCTTTCATCACAATGTGAAAGGTGTTCCATTCGCCGACAGGACGGTCGGCTTTAACCTTCGGCGTCGCGCCCGCATGGACCTCGGCGGAAAATTTCGGATCGGTCCGGTAGCCCCACACTTCGCCGGAGCCGACGGGCCAGCACCAGATGTTCACCTGCGACTTGTGCTGCCCGCGAAGGAAAACGCCGGAGTCGGTATTCGGCGCGGTTACGGTGACAATGCCGCCCGCCTCGTCCTTCTTGTAACTCCCGTCCGGAAAAATGATCCGCGCCTTGCGGTTCACGAATGGCGTCTCCTTGATCCGCCAGTCCACGAAAAGCTCGAAGCCGCCGAATTCCTTCACGCTCCACAGCTCGCGACTCATACCAGCTTTCAGAATTAACGGGACGAATGGGATGGAGAGCGGCGTGCATGGGGAGCGCGCGCGCCTCGCGTGCCGTGCCGTGCGCCCCGCGCGGCACACCGGGCGTCCACAGGCATTCGGAACGCCTTGGGTCGCCGCGTGTATTCCGCGAGGGCGCGGAATACGGCACGCGAGGCGCGTGCGCTCCCCCAACCACGCCAGCCTGCCTTTTCAGCCCCTATTCCCAGTCTCCATATTTCTGAAAGATCGTATCAGGCCAAAGGCCTGAAACAAGCCAGCCCAGGGTCTTTGGCCCTCAATCCATGAACCCACTTTCAATCACGGCGCGCTCCTCCCGGCATTTCTCTGCGCCTCTGCTTCTCTGCGTGCAAAAACAGCTCGTCGGACAGGATTGTCCGCACTACTTCACCGCCGCGCCAATCGCGTAGAGCGAATCGGAGCCGCGGAGGTA
>BJFP01000578.1 GCA_014189875.1 Verrucomicrobiota bacterium
TGCGAGGACCATTGCAGATGGGCTTCGCGCAGCAGCTCAAACGGGACTGCAAACTGATCGTCAATTGCGTGTCGCTGCCGAGCACTGGGGATTGCACCCCAGTGATTCTCGATCTCGATGTCGTTTGGATCGGGAAACCGAAGCCGGCGGCCAGCCTGCCAAAACTGTTGGAAGTCGTGCATGATCCGCATAGACTTGCGTTCGAAGCCTACATGACGGACAAGCTCCGCGAGCAGTTTTCCTGATTCCACCGATGAACCTGGCCATCTCCACTCTCGCCATTCCTCTCTACGTCACTCTCGCGCCTTACAGTCAGGCAAAGCGATTCGAGGTCGGGACTGCTGCGACCATCAGAATCGAAAGCCGAGAGCAGCAGCCGACGATGACGTTCGCCGTGAACGCTGAGAGTTCATCGCCTCACGAGACGGCACTGGACTGGCTTTCTTTGTCACGCGAGGTGATGCCGGATTCGAGTCCGATGACGGCAGACGAGCGTTCGTCGATCAACGAATTCTTCTTGTCGTATTTTTGATGAGCGGGTTCGGCGATTTCTCGCGGTATAGCCGAATCATTCCCGAGGAGCATCAATCGGCGCTGCAAGCCAGTCTCAAACGCATTCCTGATTTTTCTTGGCTGCTTGCGGAACCACATCCGACCGAAAGCCGGCTGCAAGGAGATATTCTTGGCGACTGTCCGACTGTGGTGATCGATGACGCGGGTTCTCCGAAAACGACGAAGCTACCGGTCATGATCCTGAACAATTCTTGCGACCTTCCAGATGACCGCGCGGATTTTGTCACTGCGGCGCCGGTCGTGGATTTTGCGAAGTTTCTGGAGTTTGAAAAAGGCCGCCGCACCAAGAGCAGCCTTGAAGGGTTTGCCAAGGCCATACGCCAGAATGAGAAGACCGAGCTTTTCTACCTGCCGAAGTTCGCGGGATTTGAGCAAGGTGCATTGGTTCTGCTCCATCTCGTCTGCTCAGTCTCAGCGAAGTTATATCGCAATCTTCTCATTTCGCATAAGCGTCAGGCGTCATTCACGCCGATCGGGTCCTATTTCATGCTCATGAAGCTGACGACGCATTTGGCCCGCGCTGAAAGCACCGATGTTCGGCGGTAGGGCGAGTTCAGGATGTCAACCGCCCTCGTCCAGAAACTCTGGAACTACTGCAACATCCTGCGGGATGACGGGCTGTCCTACGGGGATTACGTGGAGCAGTTGACGTTTGGCTCAGTCGCTCCGGCTCCTTCGGGCTTCGCCCCGCGCTTCGCGCAGCCTGTTTGCCTCGTTTCACTCGCCCTTCGGGCAGCCTGCGGCTGGCTATCTCCGCTACGCTCCGGTTCGCTCGCCACCGGCGGCTCGGCTCTGCTGTTCCTGAAAATGGCGGATGAGCAGTCGCGTCCGCCGTTCAACAAGCCGTCGCCCATTCCCGAAGGGGCGGACTGGCCGGCGTTGCTGGCGAAGGATGGCGACGAGCTGGAATCGAGCGGAGCGAATCGTAGCGCCAGCGGAGACAGTGCCGTGGGCGGAGGCGGGCGGCACAAATGGACTGCCGCAGGCAGCCCGCAGGGGCAGCGCGGCGGCGCTGATCAAATTCACTACCGCCATACGTTGGAGGAACTCGGCAAGCGGCCGGGCATGCTCGGCGTCATGTTGGCTTCGGCTTCCGCCTGCGGGCTGCCGCCCAGTGCATGCGCACTGCCTGTCTCCGCTGCGCTCCGGCTCCGCAAGGCGCAGAACAAAATCCAGGACCCGGCCAACTGGCTTGACAGAATCGGGCGTAAAACATAGTTTGACGGCATGGTTAAAACGATTTCAAAAATTGGCAATTCGCATGGCCTGATGTTCGACGCGGCGTTGATGGACCTGGCGCACTTGAAGGCCGGTGACCAGGTGAACGTGGAAGTCCACGAGGGCGGCACGATCACGCTCACGCCGCTACGGCCCAAGCCTTCGCGGACCGAAGTGTCGCGGGTCATCAAGGCGACGATGAAGGACTACGCGCGGACGATGAAGAAGCTGGCATGAGTGCCACTCCGGAAAACTGCTTCCATCTGACGGTGGAGATTGTGCGGGAGATTCACGCGGAAGCCATCGGCCGGTTTGGCGGTTCGGACGGCGTGCGCGAAATGGCGTTGCTGGAATCAGCGGTGGCCGCGCCCCAGGCCAGCTTCCGCGGCGGTTCGCCTTACCAGGACATGGCGGAAGTGGCGGCAGCGTATTTGTTCTATCTCTGCAAGAATCATCCGTTCATTGATGGTAACAAACGGGCCGCGCTGGGTGCGTG
>BJFP01000579.1 GCA_014189875.1 Verrucomicrobiota bacterium
TGTCCCCGACTCGGCGAAAAACGACACGGTGCGCGAGATGGAGGTCTATCTCGGCACGATGCTGAGGCAGGTGGATTCCAGCCTGCTCGACGAGTGGGAGCGCATGTGCGATCCAAATTGGAAGCCGGGCGACGAGCAGCCCGAAGCGCGCCCGCCCGGCAGCGAGGAGGCGCTGCGCGACATCACGCGGGATGTTAAAAAATTCACAGCGGCGATCCGCAATCGCGTGTTTGCGTTCCTGAGCGAAGTCATCCGCGGGGACTTCGAGGAGGCGCTGGCCTTGGTACCGTCTTGCGAGGACGCGGAAGGTGGGCTGTGGACTGCGGAGCGCTTGCGCAATGCGCTCGCGACTTTCCACACAGGCCATGCGCGAATCCGCCTCGACCCGGAAGCGCGCAATGTGAGGCACACGTACGTGACGCCGTCCGAGGACAAGCTGCGCTGGCGCATCCAGCAGATGCTGATCGATCCCGGCGAGGCGAACGACTGGGTGGCGGAATTCGATGCGGACGTGGCGCTGTCGCGTGCGAGCGGAGAGCCGGCGCTGCGGCTCGTGCGGATCGGGAGCCTGGTGTGAGCCCGCTTCTCGCAAACAACCCGAAGCATGAAAGTGCAGTTCGGCGTGCTTGAGATGCTGGACATCGTCGGAGCCATCGAGTGCAGGAAGCCGCGCAGGTTCACGGCGACGATGCGAAGGTCACACGCGCCGTCCGCGAGATGTTCGGCGAGGCGAACTACTACGCGAGGTATCTGCTGAAGACGAACGGCGCGAATACGATCAACGGCGTGAAGGCGGAGGGTCATGCGGTCTTCCCGCCGGTGCAGCATGTGCCGCAGCCGCCGGTCGTGGCGACTGCGGCTACGGTTCAGGCAGTGCAGGGCGTCGCGGATCGATGCCGCAAAATTGCAGAACCTCGAAGCCGCACTGAACTTGAAGCACGACGCAAGCGGCGAACCGACGGACAAAGGCAAGGCCGCAGCCGCCGCGCTCGGAGGCCCCGGCCCCGGCGTGAAGCCCCGCCCGAAGCAGGATGGCCGCGCGGGATTTCAGGAATTCCAGAAGCTGCAGACCAATGGTTCGTAGCGTGTGCCTGTGTTCCGTCGCCCCAGATCGCGTCGCCCCATTTCATCTTCGCCATTCCCAACCCCTCATGAAATTTGCATCCCACCGTCCGCGGGCGTGATTGAAACCGGGTTCCGCGCGACTCAGGCCAAAGGCATGAAACAAGCGAGCCCAACGTTACCGGGGGAACCCCAACGGGGCGAGACAGATTCCTGAATCTGGTGCGCGTTTTCCCGCTCCGTTGGGGCTCGAACCGCATATTTTCCAACCCAGGGCTGCGGTCGTTCCGGCGTAAAAGGGCCTTATAGCCCTCACGCGGCGCACTCGCTTGCTGGGCTGGCTTGTCACAGGCCTCTGGCCTGAGTTCGCACCGGACTTGCTTTGAATCACGCCCCAAGGGGGGCGGCGGTCGCGGTGCGGGAATCTGCGGTCTTGTTTTCTGACCGCAACCGCACCCGGCGGCAGGTATGACGTTTGCTTCATGTTCGGGTCATCCGGCGAAATTGTCCGCCGGGTAATCATCAACTGAAATCATCGAAATCATCATACCATGCTCCAGAAACTGAACACCAAACACGCGGGCTTCACGCTCGTGGAAATCATGATCGTCGTCGCGATCATTGCACTCCTCGCATCCATCGCGGTGCCGAACTTCCTCCGCAGCCGCAAGCGCTCGCAGGCCACTCAGATCCTCGAAGATCTGCGCGTCATTGATTCCGCCGTGGATCTCTACGCCATCGAAAACAACAAGGCCAGCGGCAACCCCGCCTTCGCTGACCTGCAGGCTTACATCAAGACCGGCACGCGTCTCTACTCGAGCGGCAACAGGGACATCCTCGGCAATTCGTTCGGCACCTTCACGGTGGACAGCGCGCCGAAGGTGAGCGGCTCGACTTTCGCGGCGCTCTCCGACGTCGCGCCCGCCTCGTTCTGGTCGCCTTACAGATAATCAGGATCGGGGCGCCCATCCGCCTCCGTCCGTCGTTTGCGATGGACGCCGCACGGCGGCACGCCTACACCGCGCGCGATGTCGCGTCCAAATACTCCCGGTTGGCTCGTCGTCGTCGAGGGAATTGACGGCGCGGGTAAGAGCACCGTTGTGCGCGCGCTTGCGGAGCATTGCGCGCAGCGCGGCCTCGCGTGCGTGACCGGCAGCGAACCGACGCGCGGCGAATGGGGCATGAAGCTGCGCCGTAGCATGACGGAGGGACGCCTCACGCTCGA
>BJFP01000580.1 GCA_014189875.1 Verrucomicrobiota bacterium
CATCCCGGACCGTCCCACGCTTGCGCGGGAGTTGCGCGCGTGGCAGCGCGACCGCAATCAATCCGCCACCAACATCCGCTGGCAGTTCACCACCGCAGACGCACGCACTAAACTCATCAAGCTTTACCCATCAATGAACGAGTGACAGAGCACTAGAGGATTCTTTCGATGTGAGGAAATCACTGCGCCCGATGCGCTGCAATCATTGCTAGTCCACGCGGCTACGTTCTTTGCTGGCGATTCCCTGTTCCGCCGACGTGGCACCGTGAGCCGTGGCATTGGAGGTGAGGCGAAGCTTCACGAAAAGACGAGTGAGCGGAGGCAAATCAGGCGACGCGCAAAATCGCTCCAGAGTTCGACGACCTACCCGACGATCAACGATTGCGAACGCCTGCACGATTTGGTTGGCCGATTTCAATGAATTGGCGATGGGTGCGGCAATGTATTCATGGAGTGCAGAGCCAAGAAAGCCCCCGCGAGGAAAATCAGAGTCCGCTTCGCGCCACGCCTCATCGCTAAGCACCCACTGATCAGCTTCCGGCTGCTCGCGTTCCAGTCTGCTCTTCGCTTCCAAGTAGGCCATCCGCCAGTCGGTATCCAAGTCAGCGCAGTTAAACACCTCCTCGCCATCCACAGTGATCCAACATCGCGCAGGAAGTCGGCTCCCATGTTGGCGGTAAACCGCACGATGAAAATCAACCCGGCCCTGCAGCTCCTGGCAGATGAATTTCTTTGTCTGCTTCTTAAGCTGCGACCACTGCATACACGGTTTAGGCGCTGAGGTTCGCCTTGTAGAGCTTCGCGAGCTTTGCATCGGGCAGAGTCTCGATGCCTTTGCTGGTGATCAGTTTCACGATGGGAAAGACACGCGCGCGGCGATCCACTCCGCCGGTCGCGGAGTCGCTCTCGGCGGCGGTGTCAAGCGCGCGCAGGGCGAGCAGCACGGCTTCGGAAGCCTTCAGTTTGCGGAGCGGTTTGCGGGCGTAGGTGTTTTCGTGGTGCAGCACGGCGCGCACGGCGGGACTGCCGCTGCCGGTGGCGGCGAAGTCGGCGGCCTCGAATTGCGCGCCCATCGGATCGTAAAAATACACGCGCGGGATTTGCGCCGCGGCATCGAACGTCGCAAAGATCGGCACGACGACGCCGACGCCCTGGAGCACGAAGCCGAGATTGTCGCGCAGCAGCTTAGAGAGAGCGCGCACTTTTCCCTCCAGGCTCATCTCGGCGAGTTGCGTGCGGCGGAAAAAGTGGAAGCTGTGTTCGAGCACGCGCGCCATTTCCCACGCGGTTGCAGGGACGCCAGCGATGGCCATGAGCGAGTGGCGATCGATCTCCAGCACCTTGTCCGCGCGGTCATACATGATCACGTTGCCCGCGGTGGCGCGGCGGTCGCCCGCGACGAGCACGCCGTCGGCGAATTTGAACGCGAGGATCGTGGTCGCGTGCGTCTGCGTGACTGGTGACGGGTGACGGGTGACGGGTGTGTGCGCCGGCGGTTCCGGTGCGAGTCCGTGGTGGCGCAGGATGCCGGGGAAATCAGCGGGTCCGTTGCCGGAGAGCGCGGCGGGAGTGTTCATGGAAAATGGGGGATTCATGAGCGGGTGGAGCGGTTACTGGTCACCAATCACCAGTCACCAGTCACAATATTTTTCACTGCCCCGTGCGCTGCCGGTAGCGCCGCGCCTGATCGGGATCCACACGGCGCATGCGCTCGAGGATGCTCTTCGTGTCGGGCTTCTTCACGTCGGGGGCTTTCGGGCCATCTCCATCGCCCTGTTTGCGCTCCCATGGCGCGGGGCCGGTTGGTTTTTGCGTCCGCTCAGGCATGGGTTCAGGCTACGATGCGCGCGCGCGGTTTGCAAGGACGGTGCGGCGCGGACGAACACATTTGGAAACCTCTGCACGATGGCATTGAAGCGGCGTTCATTGTCCACGAAACACACCAAAGGCACGAAAGGGCGGCGGTTCCATTCGTGCCTTTGGTGCGTTTCGCGGACAACCGTGCCCCGGATGCTTCGCCCGCTTGATCGCGCAGAGGTCCGATTTGACGCTGCCCCCCATTCGCCGACGGCTTCGCCACTCTATTCGTCCGCACACACCGCGTGAATTTTCCCCTCAAGTGTCCCTTGCCAGAGGGCTCGGAAATGTGGACACTCGCAGGATGAGTTTCCGCGTCCCCATCCTGCGCGCCACAGCCGCTTTCGCCCTGATCGCACTGACTTCCCCCTCGCTTCGCGCGCAAGACAGCACGGCTGCCGAAGTGAAGGCGCTGCGTGATCGCGT
>BJFP01000581.1 GCA_014189875.1 Verrucomicrobiota bacterium
CCCTTGTAGTCGGCGAGGGCTCGGGCCACGTCGTCGGTGATTTGGGCGACTCCGGCGAGCGAACTGTGCGGCCCCCCGTGATACCGCGAGAGGAGCGCGACGGCCAACGGTGGATACGTCAGTTTCTTCAAACCGTTGAAGTCGATCATCCGATGCGGCCCCGAAGCCATCTGCTTGGCGATGGCCGCGGCGGTTTCGTCGGAGACTTCGGGGCCGAAGAGCCGGATGTCGAAAATGCCGCCTCCCTTCGTCAGCGACGCGCCCGCGGCGGGAGTCAGGGTCTTGAGGCCGAAGAGCCGGATGTTCGCGAAGGGCCCCGCCCAGGTTGCAGCCGCCTCGTCCGAAATCGACTCCAGGCTGTTCAAGCTGGGATGACTCCGTCCCGCCATGATCGCCGCCGCGACATCGGCGGGCAGCTCCGTCAATCCGCTGTTGAACTGGACATGGTTTTTGAATTTTTCCCGGTTGCCCGGCGGACACAAGGCCCTGGCGATCTCCGGCGTCAGCCTGGCAGCCCCCCCCGAGGGAGACATACTCCTGCTGCCCCAGTCTCGTCGCCAGCGCGAGCGAGGTCAGGCTCTTCAGGCTCGACACCTGGATCTCTCCCGTGTGCTTCGCAAGCGCGGCAGCGGCATCGTCGGAAAGTTCCGTCACGCCCAGCGAGAGTTGGCCGGTGTGTGCCGAGAGGGCCTCCGCGGCCTCTGCGGGCAGTTCCTTGACGGACGAAAGATTCAGCGGGCCCTTCGCCGCCGACAAGGCCTTCGCAACGGCAGGCGACAGAGATGTGAGCCTGAGAAGATCGAGCGCCCCTTCGCGGGTCGCCAGCGCGGCAGCCGCTTCCGGCACGAGAGTCGTCAGGGCGTCAAACCGGATGTCGCCTTTGTATCTGGCCAGAACCGCCGCCGCTTCGGGGGACAGTTCCGCGACGTTCAGCCGCAATGAATTGGGCCGTTTCAGGAGTTCGTTGGCCTGCTCGACGGTCAGCTTCCTGGCCTGAGCCGGATCGACGTTCTGGGCATTGGCTTTCTCTGGCACGAGTGAGCTGAGAACCGCCAGAAGTGAGATTGTGGTGATGAATCGAGACATTCGAAAGAGCTTACCTGCGGGTTGATTCTGTGTGGATTACTTGCCGTCAACAAATTTCGTCACGCCGGTTCGTTTGTCCTGCTTGTCGTACACGAGCAGGTGTGTCCATTGCGTGTCACCCACAATGACGAGGACCGCCACCGCGTTGCGCCCTGTCCCATCGACGTAGTATTTCACGTCGGAGACGCCGGGCCGTTCCGCTTTCGGCAGCTTCTCGATGTACTCGTTGTAGTCGGTGACCACCGTATCGGCGGGCAGATCGTTCGTCGCCTTCCAACCCTTCAAGGCTTCGGGTCCGGCGGTCGCGGCAGCGGCGGTTTTAGGGGCAGCTTTCGCGCCCTCCTTTGGAGGGTGGGGACTTTCAAACTTCGCGATGCCGGCGTACGGATACTTCGAGACCATTTCCCATGCGAGTTTCTGCAGGATCGCCCGCTGCTCGTCGGTCAGGCCATCACCTTCCTTGCCCGGAAATTTGAGCCCTTCCGGCGACATCCGATACAGGGCCGCAAAGTGCATATAAACGCCCAGTTGCGTACCAAGATGGCCCGGGTGCGGCATGAGGTCGCCCTTCAGCACGGAATCAAACTGTCTTGTCACGCCGGGAAACTTCCCGGCCGCGATCATCTTTCGCACCTCCAGCATTCCGTCCCCGAGCGGCACCAGGAAGACGACTCGCTTGCCCGCCTTGGCATTGACCTCGTCCACATAGGCCTCCTGCTGTTTGCGCGACTTTTCCATCTTGACCTGCATTTCCGCGAGGTCCGTTTGTTCATACTCCTCGGGTAACTTCACTCCCTTCCGCCCATCCTGCACCAGCCACGGCATCTGCATGAAGACGCCGCGGAAGTTGGGATTGTGCTTAGGGCCAAGTTCCACGAGGATTGGCAGGAAATTTGGGGCACCGGGGCCCACTTCGTTGGATTGGTAGATGTAGGCGTCTATCTCCCCCTTTTCGAGCAGGGGCATCACGTGATTGAGGACGTTGCCGTTGCGATCCGGTCTATTTCCGATTTTCTTATGCCCAGTGATACCGGCCGCCTGGCACAACGGCGCCGAGTTTTCGGTCCCCCAACTGTGTCCGCCGTGCATCACCCGCAGGCCGGCGGGCTTTTCCGCGACGGCGGGCCGCTTCGGCTCCTCGGCCATGGTGCCCGTGGCCAATATTCCCACCAAAAGCGCCGTAACCAAGGTTAC